>CALKTZ010000118.1 GCA_937997355.1 uncultured Planctomycetales bacterium
GGGGTTGCCGCCTGCGAACTCGGCCTGGCGCCGGAGACCCTGGATGAGTATCGAACCCGGATCGATGGGACGGCCCAGCGAGGCGGACGGCCGGGGGGGACCCTGGTCCAGAACCGAATCGTCAAGGATGCCCATGGCGAACGGCTCGAATCGCTCTGGGAATTCCACCCTCGCGGCGGCGAGCTTTGGATCGAGCTGAGCGTCCGCCGGATCGCGAATCGTCAGATGTACACATTCATCCTGAACGCGGCCGAGGGGACCTATCGACGAGTCCGCCCGGCCTTCGACACTTTAGTGAGCGGGGCGAAATTCTCGACGCCGAACACCGGGGCCGATCTCCTCTCCAGGAAGACCAATTGCTGGATCCAGCGCGAATACAAGTTCGCCCTCGACTTGCCGGAAGCCTGGGCGCCGGTGCTGGCGCCGAGCGAGGTCGCGCTCCTTTTCGCCAACGGACCGTCCAAGGGAATCTGGTCCGACAACGTCCTGGTGCTGGCCCATCCTCACTCCGACACCGATCTCAAGGACCTCTCCGGCCGACTCCCCGACCAGCTCCGACGCGAGGAACCGAATTGCGAGGTCCTCTCCTGTCAGGTGATCCCGCAAGGGAAGAAGGAAGCCCTGGAAACCGTCGTGCGCACGACTCGCGGTCCGTTTTCGATGACCGTTATCGAGCGAAGACTTCATGGAGAACGGTTCGATTACGAAATCAAATACACCATCGAGACGAAGCGATTCGATTCGCTCGCGCCGACGCTTCGGAAGTCGCTGGATAGCTTCCGCGAGCTCCCCGGGGCGGCCAGCGGCCGGCCGACCGGTAAATCGGCCTGATGCATTCGTCCTTCACTTGCCATCCCGGATGAGATGACTTGTTATGCTCCTGAACGTCAAAGCATCCGCCACCTACGAGTTGGCGAACGAAGCCTTCCTGATTCTCATGGTGGAACCCCTCACCACAGGCCAGACCTATCGGGTCGTCACCGAAAGCCTGCTCACCTCGCAAACCCTGTTCTCCGACCAGCGTCACGACCTGCTCGGCAATCTCCAACGCCATCTCAGCGTCGGAAGAGGGAGGTTCGAGTTCGAGTTTTCCGCCGAGATCGAAACTCAGCCGAATCGAGATATCCCGGACGATGCGGTCGAGCTGCCGCCCCGAGATATCCCGATTGACGTCATGGTGTATACGCTCCCTTCGCGTTACTGCCAATCGGACATGCTGACGCGGATGGCCGTGTCGGAGTTCGGCATGCTCCCGCCGGGAGGAGGCCGGGTTCGGGCGATTGCCGATTGGGTGAGGGAGCATGTCGAATATCGCTACGGCATGACCAATTCCATGACCTCGGCCTTCGATACGGCCACCGAACGCGTCGGGGTCTGCCGCGATTTCGCCCACCTGGTCATCGCCTTCTGCCGGGCACTCTGCATCCCGGCCCGCTACGTCTCGGGATATGCCCTCGGCCTCGAACCTCCCGACTTCCACGGCTTCGCCCAGGTCTATCTGGGGGGGACCTGGCACAACGTCGACGCGACCTTCGACGGGGTTCGCCCGGCGCTCGTGCCGATCGCCGTCGGGCGAGACGCCGCCGATGTGCGAGTCGAACAGATCGCTGGTTTGCCGGT
>CALKTZ010000119.1 GCA_937997355.1 uncultured Planctomycetales bacterium
TTCCTGGAAAGCCGGAGGTTCTCGTGGCGCGCCAAGCAGCGAAGAGACGGCCCCTTTACAGCGTTCATCCGAGTGTCGCGATGGTCCAGGCGTGGGCGGTTGGGCTTCCCAACAAGACAGGAAAAAGCCTGGATGAATGGATCGCCCTTGTGCGAGAGGAAGGCCCCTCCGCCGAGAAGGAGCGACGCGCCTGGCTGAAGGAAGAGCAGGGGCTCGGGATCAACGCCGCCTGGTGGATCGCCGAACGCGCCTCCAAAGAGGGGGACGTGGACGACAGCCCCGAAGCCTACCTCAAGTCGGCCGAGGGCTATGTCGACACCATGTTCGCCAGGGGGAAGGCCGGGCTTCGTCCCATCTTCGACGAGCTGATTCGGCTCGGCGCCGATCTCGGCCCGGACGTCAAGATTTGCCCGTGTCAAACCATGGTGCCCCTCTATCGCCAGCATGTCTTCGCGCAGATCAGGCCGGCGAGCACGAGCCGGATCGATTTGGGCCTCGCCCTCAAGGATGCGCCGCAGCCCCTCGCGACGAAACTCATCGACACCGGCGGCCTGTCGAAGAAGGACCGGATCACACACCGGTTCGAGATCACCAAACTTGCGGATCTCGATGCCGAGGTTCGTCGCTGGATCAAGATCGCCTACGATCTCGACGCCTGAGTCGGGCCGATCTCGAAACCTCGCCGTGGGCCGGTTGACGCCCCGCGTTCGAAGCCGAGGATCGCGGAATTCATCGCGGGGATACCGTCGGGTGGCCTGGAACCGAGACGTTGATGGCGGTTTCAATCGCACCCTTGCCTGAGCGTATCACCTGTTCAGGGGTTGACTTCCGACGCCGAAACGATTAATGGTAAGGTGTGCAATCCGGTTGGATTTTCCTGGTTGACGTGTCCCAAACATCTTACATAGGGCATTGCCTGCGTTGAGCAGAGTGGTTGCGGAAGTCCGTGGAAGGCTGCGGGGGAATGGGAATCTCCCCCTGGTATTCCTGCTAGCCTTCGGCAGTGGTCTGGGCTTGCTGTTCTGGGCCATCTCTTCCGTCGGCTCTGCTCCATCATCCTCTTTCCGTCATTCCGCTCATTCTCTCCAGGCGGCAAGGCGGGTACGGTTCCCGAGCCAACGTCGAATTTGTCGGTTCGAGCAAGATTTGCCCGTCATCCGGGCAGGGGAGCGAGCGATCGAGCCCGGGGAAGCGAAGACGCGTGCCTCGATTGTCGACCTTGACGCCGGGACCTCGGCGGATTACCGCTCGGGTTTAGAACCTCGTCGGCTCTCTCTCAACCTTCTCCCACGGCGTCATGCCCCCCCATTGCGCTGCTGAGACCGAGCCCACTTCGCATCCATGGCCGATCGTCGCGCCCGCTCCATTGGATTGGGCGAATCGAATCCGACCGTTCGGCCTGCCCTGGCTGGGACAGAACAAGCCGTCGTTCGACAATTGGGGGGGAGGATCACCCCAGGATGGCCAGGTCCTCCGACCGCGTCCGCATCCATTCCGGTGAGGCTTTGGATCGTTATGCACGCTTCCATTTCGCCCGAACGAGCGGCGACGAAACAAGCGGGCCGGGAGGCTCAACTGCAACGGCTGGAGGGCGTGATCGACCATGTCGCGCACATGCTTCCCGCCCAGGGGCCGATCACGGTCTTCATCCATCACAATACGTTGCACGCTTTCGAAGAACTCCCTTTCCACGAGGCGGTGAAGAAGGGGGCCGAGGTCTTCGGTTGCCAGCCCTATCTCTCCGAGGATCGGTATCGCGAGGCATTGGAGCGGGGCCGGATTCGGTTCGCCGACCTTCAAGACGCCCTCGAACAGGACCTCGGAGACCGCGCCTCCGAGCCTATCCCATGTTTTGGGAGCCGGCTCGATCTGCGGCTGGGGATGAGCCAGTATCCGCTCCGGACCGGGCCGACCG
>CALKTZ010000120.1 GCA_937997355.1 uncultured Planctomycetales bacterium
CGCCGCTGCTGGTGGCCCTTCGAGCCCGCGGCCTTCGGCGGCTCCGGGTAGATCTCGACCGGCACGCCGCCCAAGACGTCCATGCGGAGGGCTCGCAGTCGATCTTTGACGGCGCGGTAGCGCCTCGTCGGGCAGGCCGACCTCGGTGACATTCGGTAAAGGTACATTCCGAGCGACGCCGAACTGAACGTCCAGACGCGGCCGGGGAAGTGCAGGTGGAACAGCTTCAACTTCTTGAAATAGTCGAGCCCGACGCGCATCACCGGCATCATCCGGTAGATGTGCGGTGAAGACCACGACCCGTAGGGGTTACGCTCAGGATGCCATCTCGTCGGCTCGCCGTAGGATCCGACGCGATCGTGGCTGTCGACGTCGAAGCAGTCGTGGAAGGTGTAGTCCCCTGCCATCATGCCGAGCCAGAATGCAGTCTCGTCGTCGCGCGGACAGGCCGGGCTCTTCCAATCCGCGATGGTACAGTAGCGATCGAAGTCCAAATGCTTCTCGACGAGGTCGGTGGCCAAGGCCGGATAAACGGGCAGCCAACGGTCGCCGCACGTCTTCCGTGCCCTCCAGTGATGTCCTGCTCCATAGCCGGACTTGGTGTAGAACCCCGTCCTGTTGGCTGCCCAGATGAATCGGCTCGCGAAGAAGCGGATCTCATCCGGATGTAGTTCTGCTAATGGCTTATGTCGTCGATTCCCAGGTCCTTTTTCCATCGCGAATCCCGTGATCTCGCCCGTGTCACAATCTCTCATGCAATCTCCTCGGCCACGCCTGCCCCGAAATCAGGTCGTCGATTCTTCAACACCTTCATCATCGCGTCCGCCCCCAGGCAGGCTTCGATGACGTCTGACGTCCAGCCCTGATACGGAGTACAAAAGTTGGACGGCACGGTAGCCCATCCACCAGACTCCAGTGGATCAGCCCGGCGACCGTTCCGGTCCTGGCGCAATCAAAAGCCCGGCCATAGCCCGCCCCGTCTCCGTCCCTCGCCTCATAGGACTCCGGCCCGACTGACTTCACACCGAGTAGTCTTATCATCACGCTATCCCTCGCCCGCACCTTGCTGCAGGGCCGATCGACAGGCCCGTCATGAAAGATGTACGAATCCGGCCTCATCCGGGGCTGTCGCGCCGTCCGCCCCACACATGCGGCGGAGAACATGCATTTCTTTCCGGCGTGGAGTGCAGGTCCAATGGGCCGACCCGACGTTACATAGTAGTGACATGGCACTCTCGCCGGCGCGTAAAGTGGAGTATCACGTATCGCCATCGGCGCTCATAGGAGAGTGGAGTCGTTTGCGTCTTTGAGGTGCAAAACCGCCCCGGCGACGAGAATATCTCGTGCATGGGGACACGGCAAACCGCGGAGAGATGCAGGATTTTTCGGACCGAAAGCCAAATTGCACGGTCGTTTGATCGGGGTGCCGCCGTCTGGTAATCTCCCTCCTGACCCGCCGGCACGGAGCCGGACGGAATGCGGAAGCCGCCCCGGCAAACTCCGGCCTCTCCCCGGACACCGGTGCAACCAAGCCAGAGACTCGCCGACTCCGGACCCACGGATGGGATGAAGGAACGCGCCGAGCGAATCGGCCACTTCCCCGATTTCCAGTGCGGAGTAGACCGCGAAAATGTAACGAATTACACATTATCAGAACAGCATAATATCATACAGGAATCTGCGTATGCGTAAGCGACGTGAGTTCACCGTCTTCCGATGCGGTCAGGTCTGCCACCTCTACACTCAGGAGGAGGTGAAGCGGATGGCGCGAGACGTCTGGGACGATCCGGGCGCGGGCTTTATCCGTTTCTCCGAGATTCCCGAGGACCCGGCCCTCCTACTCGTCGGTCTCGCCCATGGGGAGTCGATCTACGTCGCGATCGCCATGCGTGACGCCCGCCCCTGGGAAGACCAGGCCGATCGCCTGGGCAGGTTGCTGGAGGAGGCGGTCGGCGCGATCAACGTATTGATCTGCGAGTAGTCGGTGGGGGAAAGGGAGGGGCCGGGCCATCTTGCCTCTTCATAAGAACACTCGCGCCTCCCCCGGAATTAGCCCGGGGTCGTTCGATCGCCGCTGCTGAGGAAGTGATGCCGGCCTGCTCAAGACGAGGACGATCCACATGGAATCGGTGAGCATGGTCATCAAGACGGCGTCCGGTGACATTTCGAGTCGGCACGATGAAGACCTGCGCCGGGTCTTCGGCCGCTTAATCATCAATTGGATTTAGGAACCGTGATCCAAGTTTACAAGGCAATGCCGATGGTCAGGGAGTCGTCGAGCTTTGATCGGAGAGATTACGCCCGCATCCTGCAAACGGGAGCGGCGGACGGCGAGCGTTGGGAGATCGCGCCGACATGCGATCGTTCGG
>CALKTZ010000121.1 GCA_937997355.1 uncultured Planctomycetales bacterium
CCTGTCCCATTTTTCGCGCGACCATGCGGTCGCGAAGCTTTGGAGACCTTCGGTCGGCCCTTTCGGCGGGGTCGTCCGGTGGCACGCGCCGAACAGAAGACGGCCGTGCGCGACCCAACCGCGAACCGCTCTAAGGTTGCCCGTGAGGCCATTCGACGGTAAACCTCCTCCGATCCAGGATCAGGCCGCGGACTTGACGTTCCGCTTGCGACGAACGAACAGCCCCGCCGCGGCCAGGCTGGTTCCCCAAACGAGGATCGTCGAGGGCTCGGGAACGGGAGATTCCAGCGTTTGTGCATCCGAGATCGTTTTCCCGCCGTAGATTCCCCGGCAGAAGATGCAGCCGCATTTCGCGCTCACATGGTTGGGATCGGTCGAGAGCTTTTCGGCACCGATTCCAGAACCGGTAACATTCAGGCCGTAATCCGTATCCTTGATCAATTGAACGGCCGTGGGGCTGAACGTGGTGTTGGGGTCGGTGAGCATGGCGAGGCTCGCCGAAGCGGAATCGAGATATTCGCCGGTCGAATCCGGATGAGTGCCGACGCCAAAGGCGTGCATCAGCTCGTGAGACACATTATGGGCAACCGCCCAGGCGAGCTGGTCCACATTCAGCTTCAATGAAGCCAGCTTGTCGATGTACCCGAAGCCATCGCCGCCCACCTCGGTCATCCCGATGGCGTTGGAGTCGGATCCATTCTGCGTATTGGAAACGACGCTCACCGTGTGCAAGGCGGAGGCGTTGGGATCCAGGGTAAAGGTCGGAGACATTCCACTCAGCTGGAAGGTTTGTTCCACTCGGGACAGGACCAACTGATCGAAGCTCGACCGTTGCTCCGTGCTCGGAAGCCCGCCGAAGGCATTGATCGCGGTGGTGCTATTGTACCAGGGCTGCGCGCCGCCGGTGGTGAGAACCTTGGCATTGCTGTAGGGCCCGTCGCCCAGGTCGATGAAGGCGTCGGCCGGGGCCGAGGTCGGAATCACGGGAGCGGAGGACCCCACGGCCAAGGACTCCGACGACATGGTTGCATTGGAGATTTGGGGGGTCCAGTTCGGCAAGGAGTTGGACGTCGAGGCCGAATAGGCCGGGGTCGGAGTCGAGGCGACCGGCGCCGCGGGGACGCTGTAGGTCGGGCTCAACGACAAGGTGCCGGTTGCCACCGGAGCATAAGGAACACTCGCCGGAACCGGAACCGGAACCGGAGCAGGAGCCGGAGTGCTGGTGCTCACCGGCTGGGCCGACACGAACGGGTTCTTGGCCATCGGGCCGGAGATCGTGAACGTCCCCCCGTCCGAGGTCCGATTCGTCAGCCATGTCGTCCACCGCCCGGAAGAACCCGACCGCGTCAACGGCGCGGCCTGAAGAGAAGAGCACGAGATGCCAAGGACGCAGAGACCCAGTGCCATTTTCTTCCCGGCGGTCATCACGAACCTCCTGTTCGTTGCGAGATCGGCAACCATCCTTGGCAACCGCTTGACCACGCTCAAGAGCGACACCGCCAAATTATAGCAATTAAAATGCCATTACAAATAATTCTCTTGATAGCGACTTAAACGATGGTATGGATTTTTCAGAACATGACATAACGTCTGACTATTGAAGATGTTGGCCACTCACTCCAGGCCCCTGATAAAAACTTTAGGAAAAATCAAAAAAATAGTAAACGGCGCAATTTGAGCAAGAATTACAAACGGGTCAATTCGTTTTGGCAAAAAATCCTGAAGACTGAACTTCTTGATCTGACACGAATACTCCACGGTCCTGGGTCATTAATAGACCGCGACAACGCGTCAAAACGCCCTATTTAAAAATGAAATTCGCGAGGGGATTACAAAGATTTTTGACTCGGAGAGTAATACCGAATCCGTTGATTCATCGCACACGAGCGGCAGGTTCAATTGAGCCGGGCCGTAATCCCGAGGAAGAAAAATCAACGCTTGATCTATTGATGAAATCTTGTAGGTAGGGAAGGGTCGGCTTTGAGCCGAGCGAGGGGGGAAACCAGCCCCACGGCGCGGAACAACAGTTCCGCGCCTGGCTGGACTTCTCGGAAGGGATCGAGGGGAGGGGGAAAATCAGGCGTTTTCGCGCGAATCGGTTCGATGCCGGAGAAAATCGGTTCAGGCAGCGGTCCGGAGATGGCGGTTGACGGTGACGGCGAGGTCGCCGACACGCTTCATATCGGGAACTTCGTCGAGATCGATCGAGATCTGATAGCGATCTTCGAGATGCATGATCACCCGCACCAGATCGAGCGAGTCGAGGAAAAGCTCGTCCAGGAGGAGCGAATCCGCTCCGATGTCCGCTTTCTTCGCCTTCTCGGAGATCGTCCTGACGTAACTGGCAATGACGTCGATCAGATCATTTTGCGTGGTTTCGAGGACTCCGATCGCTTTGGCCATGTTCCGCCTCGATTCATTAATACTGGGAGGATCTAGGAACTCCTCCGACGTCGAATCCTACCCCGTGATTCCAAATTGGTGCCGCGGTTGATTTTGAGACGGATTGCGCGATCAAGGATGTAAACCGCGGGGCCAACCTGGATGTTCGACTTCGCCGGACGATACCACTTCCTCAATTTGTTATCGAGCCGAATCCTTCCACGGCTTGACTTCATCGAGAGCGAAACGCCATCGACTCGTCGATAAGGACGATCGAGCCCCTATAATTCTCTCAGGGCTCGAAAAAGAGCCTCGTAGCCATTTTTTTCGAACACTCCCGCTTGACTGCTGGTGCGCGGGATTTTTCTGACCGTCGCAACGATGGGCAAGTTGCGAATCCTGACGGCAAAATCCCGCACGTATCCCTCAAAAAAAGAACCCCGGTCGCGTCAATTCCGATGGAATGGCGGCTAGGGTTCTAGAGCGGTTCGCGGTTGGGTTGCGCACGGCGTTCACTTGTCTGGGGCTAAAGCGAAAACGGGACTGGCTCGCCGGTACTCCGCGCGTGCCTGTCCCATTTTTC
>CALKTZ010000122.1 GCA_937997355.1 uncultured Planctomycetales bacterium
TGACGGCCGGACCCTACGCCTATTCCCCCGAGGAACTGGAGGTCGTGCGATGATCGGATCGGCCGAGCCCCATCCGGCCCGGTCCCACGAGGGGCCGGTCCTCCTGCACCACTTCGAGGACATGGACCAGCAGCATGACAGCGCCGTGCTGGGGATGTGGACGTTCCTCGCCACCGAGGTGATGTTCTTCGGCGGCCTGTTCGCCTCCTATGCCATCTTCCGGATGCTCTCCCCCTGGGAATTCATCCTGGGGAGCCGCCACCTCAGCGTGCCGATGGGGGCGATCAATACGGGCGTCCTGCTCGTCAGCAGCCTCGCGATGGCCATGGCCGTCAACGAATCGCAAATGGGGAGGCCCAGGTACACGGTCCGCTATCTGCTCGCCACCATGGCACTCGGCATCACGTTTCTCGGGATCAAGTCGGTCGAGTATTACTGGGAATATGAGGAGCACCTGGTCCCGGGCCTGAACTATCAGATCCACGAGCACGACCTGGAACGCCTCAACCAACTCGCCGAGGAGTCTGGCTATCCCGCGCGTCCGGAGCGATTGCAGCTCTTCGCGGTCCACTACTTCTTCATGACCGGCCTGCACGCGATCCACATGATCATCGGCCTCGCCCTGGTGGGGACGATCGCCTTCTGGATCTGGCGAGGCAAGCTCCCCGGGGGTGGGCCGCACCACGTCGAGATCGTCGGCCTGTACTGGCACTTCATCGACGTCGTCTGGGTGTTCCTCTATCCCTTGCTCTACCTGATCGACATCCACAAATGAGCCAGCACATCATCCCGGTTCGCACGAACCTGATCGTCTTCGGCTCCCTGATGGGACTGCTGGTCGCCACGGTCGGGGTGGCCTACCTCGACCTCGGGGACTTCAACCTCATCGCGGCGTTGACGATCGCCGTCACCAAGGCGGTGCTGATCCTGCTCTATTTCATGCACGTGCGATACAGCTCGCGGATCGTCTGGGTCTATTCGGGCGCCGCCTTCCTCTGGTTGGCGCTCCTCATTGGCTTCGGCGCCGCGGATTACCTCTCGCGAGGCTGGCTGCACATCCCCGGCAAGTGAGCGGGCGAGTCGGCCCGTGGCACTCCTCCCGTTTTCTCAACCCGCCGCGATCTTTTGCGATCGTTGTCCCACCGGAACTTACACCGATGACGATGACCAGCGCCCTCTGCCTCTTCGTTTGCCTCCAGTCGGTTTCCGCCTCCCCGAGCACGAATCCCGGCCCCGAGATGAATCCGCAAGCCGTCCAGGAAGTCATGTCCGGCAAGCGGACCGAGGCGACTGCCGCGGGGTGGGGCTTCGATCGCGACGACTCCACCGATTTCCTGCAAGCGGCGATCAAGTCGGGGGCGAAACGGCTGATCGTGCCGAAGATGAAACACGACTGGGTTGTGCGACCGATCCAACTCGCCGGCAACCAGGAACTCGTCTTCGAAGAGGGGGTCGTCGTCGCGGCCAGGCGCGGTTCCTATCGCAACGGGGGAGATGTCATGTTCACCGCGTCGAACGTGGAGAACCTCACGATTCGCGGCGAAGGGGCGACGCTCCGCATGAACAAGGAGGATTACATCGTCGGCCTGGTGCTGAAGGATCTGAACTGGCAGCGCTGGTTCGGCCAGTACACCAAGGCAGAGTGGCGGTCGGTCCTCTCGCTCCGGGGGAGCCGGAACGTCGAAGTCACCGGGCTCACCCTGCGGGATAGCGGCGGCGACGGGATCTACATCGATCGCCTGGGCAAGACTCCTTGTCGGGACATCCGGATCAAGAACGTCGTCTGCGACAACAACTACCGCCAGGGGATGAGCGTGATCGGCGTCGAAGGCTTGATCGTCGAGGAGAGCGTCTTCAAGAACACTTGGGGGACGCCCCCTTCGGCGGGAGTGGACATCGAGCCCGACGACGCCGACCATACCCTCAAGAATCTCGTCTTCCGGAACTGCCGGTTCGAGGACAACTACGGCGACGGCATCGAAGTCTTCCTCAGCCATCTTCAGAAGAAGTCCGAGGATATCTCGATCCTCTTCGAAAATTGCCACGTCTCCAGCCGGCTCGGCGCGGGGGTACGGGTTACTCGGTGCCACGACGACGGCCCCGGGGGGCTCGTCGAGTTCAAGAACTGCGTCATCGAAAATACCCAGGCGTATGGCATCAAGCTCCAGGAGAAGGGGGCCGATCGGGCGCGCGTCCGGTTCATTTCCTGCACCCTCCGGAACGTGGCCCGCGACCGCAATTATCAAGGGGGTTGGGTGCCGATCTGGCTCCACTCGTCGGAGCCGGAGCGCGTCAAGCAGCTCGGCGGTTTCGACTTCGTGGACTGCACGGTCGAGGACGATCGCGACCGTCCCGTGATCGAGTTCACCGAGAAGCTCAAGGGGAGCGGCCTCTTCGATATCACCGGCACGATCCGCGCGAAGAGCGCCGGAAAACCCCTCGCCAAGCTCGGCGAGAACCTCCAGAGGGTGACCCTGAGCGTCCAGGAACAGGGATCGTCGGCACGTTGATCACACCATGCCGCACAGGATGATGGGTTTGAGCACATTTCGTCGCGGTTCACGGTCGGATTGCGCACGGCTTTCATCTGTCTGTGGCCGAAGCGAAAACGGGACCGGCTCGCCGGTACTCCGCGTGCCCGTCCCATTTTTCGCGGGCCTACGCGACCGCGAAGGACGGGAGACCTTCGGTCGGGCGTTTCGGCGGGGTCAGGAGACATGCGCCGAAC
>CALKTZ010000123.1 GCA_937997355.1 uncultured Planctomycetales bacterium
TGCGGCAATGGTTCGAAATCCGTCTCCGAAGCTTCGCCGAGCAAGTTCCGGAGCGCGGGGGCGAGGGTTTTTTCGAGAAGCGTGCTTTTCCCCGACCCGCTGATTCCCGTGAGGACGCAAAAGACCCCCAGCGGGAAATCGACGTTGATTCCCTTGAGGTGATGTCCGCTCGCCCCTCGAAGTTGAAGAAAACCCTTGGTCGGAGCGCGTCTCGATTTGGAGGCGGGGATGCTCGCTCGACCCGTCAAATAGTCGGCTGTGATGGAGTTGGAGGCATGGATGAAGTCTGGATACGAACCTTCGAAGACGACCGCGCCCCCCAGCTCACCGGCTCCGGGGCCGAGATCGACCAGATGATCGCTTGCACGGATCACCGCCGGGTCATGCTCGACGACTACCAGGGTATTTCCCTGATCGCGAAGCTGTTTCAAGCTCGCGACGAGGCGACCGACGTCATGAGGGTGGAGGCCGTTGGTGGGTTCGTCGAGCACGAAGAGGGTGTTGACGAGCCCGGCTCCCAGGGATTTGACCAGGATCACGCGGTCGAGCTCGCCGCGAGAGAGTGTGTGAACTTTCCGGTCGAGTCCCAGGTAATCGATGCCGACCTGTTCCAGCGTCCCGAGCCGTTCCATGATCTGCCGGAGGATTCGTTCAATGGCGACCTGCTCGCGTATTGGAGCAAGATTCGCCAAGAATTGTTGCAGGTCTCGCGATGATAAGGCTGTTAATTCCGCGAGATTGTGGCCGTTCACCCGGACGGCCAACGCTTCCGGACGCAGCCGGTCCCCCTTGCAGGCCGGACAGACCGACTCCTTGGCCCTGAAGACTTTTCTCGATCTGGATTTTCGTGACGATTGGCCCTTCAGGTCGGCTCCGATGACACCGGTCCCCTTGCAGGTCGGACAGGCGCCGAGCGGGCTGTTGAATCGAAAGAGATTGGGCTGAGGCTCGATATGATTCGTCCCGCACTGTCCGCATCGCCACCCTTGCAGGTAGGTCCGAACTTCATGATCGAAGAGAATCCGACAGCGGCCAAGCCCTTTACGGAATGCGGTCTCGATCGAATCGATTCGTCGCTTGGGAGATTCCTTCCCGCGTACCATCCGGTCGACGATCACATCGAGTTCACGAAGCTCGGCGGGGACGGGCAGGGGGGCCATCGAAGCCGTCAGATCGATCGTCTGATTAGC
>CALKTZ010000124.1 GCA_937997355.1 uncultured Planctomycetales bacterium
GAACGAATCGACCAGCGCCAACCAGCTTGCCTCGATCACGTTCTCGGAAACGCCGATGGTCCCCCAAACTTCATCGTGATCCTTGCTCTCGATCACGACGCGAACCCTCGCCGCCGTGCCGGCCCGGGCGTTGATGACGCGGACCTTGTAATCGACCAGTTGCATCTCCCGGAGAGGGGGAAAGTGTCGATCGAGGGCTTTCCGCAAGGCGCCGTCGAGCGCGTTCACGGGACCATCCCCCTCGCTCACCGTATGCTCGACCGCCTGGCCGACCCGGAGCTTCACCGTCGCTTCCGTGGTCGGCTCGCGACCCAATCGGCCCGCGACGCTCACATGATAGCCGAGTTGTTCAAACGAAGGCTGGTGGCGTTCGGCGAGCCTTTCGACCATCAAGACGAACGAAGCCTCGGCCGCTTCGAATTGATAGCCTTCATTTTCAAGGTCCTGCACCCGGTCGAGTACCCTGGCCATCAGGGCCGAATCCTGTTCAAGTCCATACTCGCCGAGCTTCTCGGCGATGTTCGACTTGCCCGAAAGCTCGCTCACCAGGACCCGACGCTCATTGCCTACCGTCTCGGGATCGATGTGCTCATAGCTGCTGGCGATCTTGCGGACGCCGTGGACGTGCATCCCCCCCTTGTGGGCGAACGCGCTCGATCCCACGAACGGCTGCCCCGAGCGGAAATTCATGTTGGCCGTTTCGTAGATGTAGCGCGAGATTTCCGTCAGATGAGCGACCTGGCCCGGGAGCAAGACCTCGTAACCCTCCAGCTTGAGGGCCAGGTTGCCGACCACGCTGCACAGATCGACGTTGCCGCAGCGCTCGCCCAGGCCGTTGATCGTCCCTTGAACTTGACGGGCGCCATGCCGGACCGCCGCCAGGGTGTTGGCGACGGCAAGCTCTCCATCGTTATGGGTATGGATGCCGACCGGCACGGGGATTTCCTTCACCACGAGTGACACGGCGTCGGCGATCTCCTCCGGGAGTGATCCGCCGTTGGTGTCGCAAAGGACGATCCACTTCGCGCCCGCTTCGGCGGCCGATCGGAGGGTCCGGAGCGCGTAATCCGGGTTTCGCTTGTAGCCGTCGAAGAAATGCTCGGCGTCGTAGACGACCTCATCGGCGTGGGCCGCCAGGAAGGCCACGGAGTCGCCGATCATCCGCAGATTCTCTTCGAGCGAAACGCTCAGGATTTCTCGGACGTGCAAATCCCAGCTCTTGCCGACCACCGTGATGACCGGAGTCCCCGCCCCGACGAGGGCTCGCATGCCGGTATCGTCTTCGGCCGCGACGTCGCGCCGACGAGTCATGCCGAACGCCGAGACCTTGGCGTGCTTCAGGTCGAGATCGCGGACTTCCCGAAAAAAGGCCGCGTCCTTGGGATTCGAGAGCGGATACCCCCCCTCGACATAATCCACGCCGAGTTGATCCAGCCGCGCGGTAATCAGCAGCTTGTCCTGGAGGGAAAAATTCACCCCCTCGCCCTGGCTGCCATCACGCAATGTCGTGTCGTATATGAAGATACGAGTCATGAATCCGATCGTTCCGATGTACCCGAGAAAATGAATGCCCGGCATCGCCAGGGATTGAGCAGCCAGGCTCACAAGCAACAGAAAACCCCGCGATCATCGGGTTTTCAACCTCAACGCCGCAATAATATATTTCGATGCGCGCAGTGCCGTTGGTTGCCAAAAATGCCCACGCGACACGCGAGGAGTGCATCGATCGATTCTCAATCGTCTCGTCCTCGATTTTAACAGATCGCAATCGAGCCGCGACAGTGAGACGATTCGACGGCTCTCGAACGAAATTCTTCTCGGTCGTATCCAGGATCGTGATCGCTCGCGAATCAATTTCGACATTTTCGTGGATTTCAATCGAACCGACGCGTCTCGGCCATCGTAATCAACCGCGCCACGATTCATTTAGGGCGTTGAGGTCAAACCGAGCGGCATGGCCCTCTCATTTTTGGCCTTGTCCCCGGATATCCTGATAAACTTAGGGTTGCGTTGTCTCAACGACGTGGATACCTTATCATTGTGATAATAGAGCAATACCCTTTATCTTCATGCTCCAGGAGATGGTCGTGCGTAAAAGCCAATTGGTAACCGATCGCGAGCTCGAAATCATGAAAATCCTGTGGGCACGCGGGCGGGCAAGCGTTCGCGAAGTTCAGGACGACTTGAATCAATTCGCCGGTCCTGTTGCCTACAGCACGGTTCAGACGCTTCTGAACATTATGGAAGACAAGAAGGGATTAGTTCGGCACGTCGTCGAGGGGCGGACGTTCATCTATATTCCGAAGAAGACTTCGGAACGGACGATTCGCGAGCTCACCCAGCGATTTGTCGACCGCGTCTTCGACGGCGCCCTGGATCGCGTGATGGTCGCCCTGCTGGATTCGAAGCCGTCGACTCCGGGCGAATTGAGCCGGCTTCGCGAGATGATCGAGCAGGCGGAAACTCAGGCCCAGAACGGCGAATCCGACCAAGCCCCGGGCGATCTGGCAAATTCTTGAGTGTACTCGTAAAATCGAGTCAACTGGTATGATCGGTCAAGTCGAGGTTCCTTGAGGAATTTTCGAGAAAGGCTCCCTTGATGTGGGTCTGGCTCGATCGAGTCACTCCGTTACTCCTTGATGCCTCTCTCGCGGCGGCGGTTCTTTCGAGCGTTTTCCTGGCTCTCCTCCTGGTTTGCTCACAGCCCGCAAAGCGAATCGCCCTCGCGAGAACCGCAATCCTGGGCCTTCTCGCCATCTTGCCGCTGACCGCCTTTGCTCCCTGGCCACAATTCCATATCGT
>CALKTZ010000125.1 GCA_937997355.1 uncultured Planctomycetales bacterium
ATCAATAAATGTGCTGCGCCGAGCGATCGATTGAGCCGTTTCAGGTAGGCCGCGAGCCTGGGTTTTCCGCCCTCTTCGAGGGCCACACGGGCCTCGCTCAGCTCAAATCGTTGAAAGCGGTGCATGAAGCCGTCGGGGCGATTCCAGCGGGAGGTGAACAGGAACGAGGTCGCGATGAACCCGAGGATGGAAAGCCCGACGGTGGCCAGAAGCCAGACCACGATGGCGCCGAGGATCGTCCGGGGACGCATGGGTTCGATGTCCGAATGGTGGGCGGCGAGGAGTTAGTTCTCGTCGGCAAGCTCCGCGCTGAAGAGATAACCGACGCCGCGGACGGTGCGAATCAGGCTCCCGAGGCGTCCGAGCTTTTTTCGGAGGTGGCTGACGTGAACGTCGAGCGAGCGGTCGAACGGAGACGCGGGGCGTTGATAGATGGAGGCGGTCAACTCGTCCCGGGAGATGATCCGTCCGGCCGACCTCACGATCAGTTCGAGGATGTCGAACTCGATGGAGGTCACCTCCACCGGCTCATCATCCCGCCAGACCTGCCGGGTTCCCGAGGCGAGTCGGACGCCGTTGACTTCCAGGATTTCGGCCTCTCGCGGCGCGTTCACGTTCCAATTAACGCGGCGGAGGACCGCGCGAATCCGCGCCACCAGCTCATCCGGCTCGAACGGCTTGGGGAGATAGTCGTCCGCCCCGGCCTCCAGGCCGGTGATCCGATCGTCGCGGGCAGTCCGGGCCGTCAGGAAGATGATCGGGATGTTGCTCCGCTTCCGAACCTGACGCAACATCTCGAAGCCATCGAGCCCCGGCAGCATGACGTCGAGCAGCACCATGTCGTGATCGCCGCTCAATGCACGAGAGAGCCCCCGGCGCGCGTCGTGGACCGTTTCCAGCGAGAGGCCCCGTTCCCGAAAGAACTCACGCATCAACCCGCACAGCTCAACGTCATCATCGACGAGCAAGATCGGTCGCGCCGTCGTGCCGCGATCGTTCGAGGTGCGTTGGTCCATATTGTCCGCCAATTCCTCGGAACCTTTCATTCGATTCGTTTCAAGAGTGGGCCGCCCTCTCTCTCGGAATACGCGAGCGATCCGGAAGAGGAGGCCGACGAATCGGCCCCCTCCTTCCCCAGTCAAAACGCGACGGCTTGTCCGTCGCGATTCCAGATCAGGCGGTCTCGGCGCTATCCGAGGTTGAAGAGGACGAAGAATCGCCGGAGGTCGATCCTTTCACGCTCCCTTGTTGATTCTGCCGCAACTGGCTCAGGAACGGCAAGAGCGGGACATCCGTCATGTCCTTCAACGGATCGTGCGAGCGGTCCGGGACGTTGGTGTCAGACGTCGAGTCGCTGTTGCTGCTCGACGAGGCGTCGATTGCCGCGTTGACCGCGCTCACGAGGGTTGCCTCGGCCTCCTGAATCTTGGTGATCTGGTCGGAGGTCAGGCCCAGCTCGGTGAGCACGGCCGTCTCATCGGCCTGAACCTTCGTGGTGGCGTCGGTGCCGGTGAGGGTGCCGTTGCGGATCGCTTCCTGGTCGTCCATCAAGGTTCCGAGCGAGGCGAAGCTCGGCCTGGCCCCATCCGGGACGCTTTCCTTCAACTCGGTTTGAAGGGCCTTGACGGCGTCCTGGATATCGGAGTTCTGGCTCGAGTCAGCAGGTGTGAAGGCCCCCGACCGGCCAGGCGCTCCTATTTGGCCGAATGTTCCATTCCCATAGAAGTTGGTGTTTACCCCCTGGAATCCGCCACCCATGCCGAGGTTCATCCCGCCGGGGACATTACCCTGAAATCCACCGCTTGCCCCGAAGCTCGACACCCTACCGGAACCGCTTCCCTGGAAGCCGCCGCCCATGCCGAAGCTCATCATGGCCGGGCCGCCATCCATGCCGAAGCTCATCATGGCCGGGCCGTTCGTTGAAGCCGAGACTGTCGATTGGCTATCCGAGGTCGAGATGCCGGAACCAGAATCCGTGTCACTCGAATCCGCACCGTCCTGCGTCGCGCTATTTTGAGGCGATTGGCTATTCCCCCAATCCATGTAAGGGCGGAACGGGGTATTGGATCCGGTCCGGCCGTTCGCGAAGGTGCTCCCG
>CALKTZ010000126.1 GCA_937997355.1 uncultured Planctomycetales bacterium
ATTCGGCGGGGTCAGGAGACCCGCGCCGATCGGAGATTGCGGGTTTCGGCAGGGTCATAAATCCGCGCCGAGCAGCAACAGGCCCATGGTTTGCTTCTCAACGGATCGGAGCCTGCGCCGGGGCGGGAGGGGCCGGGACCGCCCCCGCCTGCTGGAGATGGTTGTATTGCATGTCCGAGAAGAAATCGGTCGCATTCTTGGGATTGGGGCTTGCGACGGGCGTATTGGCCGCGGCCTGGGCTTGCGGCCCCACCTCATCGCGAAGGGCGACGAGGAGCGGGTAAAGCTGGCTGTAGGCGGCCTGCTGAGGGCCCGAGTCCGCGGGGCCGAATCGCAGGTTGAAGCTGTTCATGAAACCGAGGAGCTCGCCGAGGGTCGTCGAGGGGACGGTATCCAGCTCCTTGAGGAATCGGGACACGTCGGGGGTTTCGAGCATCTTGGTGAGGCCGAAGAGGGCCTTGAGGAAGTTGTCGGATTCCTTCCGGCCCGGTGCCCCCTGTTCGAGAGTGGCGTCGACCTTGTCTTTCAACGCCTTGATCGCCGTGCGGGCCTTGCTGAGCTTCTCGGGCGAGACCTGGCCCGTGCTGTCCGATTCCTGCTTCGCATCCTTGAGGATGGCCCGGACCGCCTGGCGTTCCTGTTCGAAGGCGGGATTGTCCCGGAGGGCGTCGGGCACGCCGCGCTGGCTCAGTTCGCCCAGGCTGATCGTGATCGCCTGGATGGCGTATTTGAACGGGATGTTCTTGACCAGCGAGCTGGGGATCGACTTCGAGGCGAGTTGGGCCGTGCGCAGGTACGCCTGGGGGCTGTTGACCTGATCGAGGACCACGTTGAGGGCGTCGCCCGAGCGGATATCGGCGGGGGTGGGGTTCTCCCGGAGCCGACGGGCGGTCTCGTCGGCGGTGGCGTTGACCAGATTTCGCCGCGCGGCCAGTTCCTGGTGATATTTCTTCGTCGAGACCGCCTGCGACTGATAGATGTATTCGTTGAGCCTCATGCCCGTGTCGACGTTCATCGATCGGGCCTGGGCCGTCTGCTGATTATAGACGCCGGCCCCCGCGGCGAAGACGCCCATGCCTCTCGCGGCGCTCCCCGCGGCGGTGGTGCCCCCGCCCCAGCCGCCCCAGCCGCCATACCCGCCCGGATAATAATACTGCGCGTGGGCCGTGGCCTGGGCGCTCGCGACGATGGCCGCAATCGAGGCCAGCTTGAATAAAGAACGCGACATCGCGGTTTTTCCTTTCGATCGGATTGAATTTGCGTTTGAAATGATCAATTGCTGCTGCGGCGGTGTGATTCGAGTTGGTCCCAGCTCATCGGCTTGAACACCTTCCGGGCGGCCGATCGCAAGCCTTCGCCCGATTGATCCGGCGCGGTTGCGACCGAGTTCTCCCCGGCGGCATCGCGGATGGCCGCGAGCGCCGGTACCAAGCGGGTGTAGATATCGATCTGGCGTTCCGAAGTCGCCCCTCCGAATCGGAGATTGAAGGCATTCATGAAGGCCACCAACTCGCCGACCGTCCGTTCCTTCTTCTCGTCAAGCTGGGCCAGGAACGCCTTCATGCTCGGGTCATTGAGCAACCGCGTCAGGCTGGCCATCGTGGTGAAGTAATCGAGGGCGTCCTCATAGCCCAGCTCGAAGTCGGACGAGTTCTTCAGGAACTTGGCCCGGAACTTCGCGACCGCCTCATTGATGGCCTTGCTCGTCGCCGGGGAAACGCTCCCCTTCTCGTCTTCCTTCAAGGCGGCGCCCACGGCCTTGTGCAGCGCGTCTCGCTCGTCGGCATACTTGGCCTGCATCAGCAGGGGAGGGAGCGAATCTTCCCCCAGCATCTGTTCGAGGCAGATGGTGATGGCCTCGGAATTCCACTCGAAGGGGATCTCCCGGACGGCGGCGACGCTGATCGGCGTCGTGGCGTGGACCGACTTCGAAACCCCGGGATCGGCGTCGAAGATCTGGGCGAGCAGCCGATTCAGGGTCGTCCCGTCGATCAACCGCATCCGCTCGACTCGCGCCTCGCGTTCCACTTCCTGCTTGGCCTCGTCGCGCTTCTTCTCGGCCTGGAGCGCCACCTGCCGCGCCCGGAGGGCCTTGTTCCACTTGATCATCGTGTCGGCGTTGATGGCGTCCGCCTTGGCCTTCTCCAGCTCGTAGACCCCCTGGCCCCGCGCATAGGAACCCAGGCCGGCCATGTATCCGGCGGCCGGATCGGCCCCCCACCGGCTCATCCCG
>CALKTZ010000127.1 GCA_937997355.1 uncultured Planctomycetales bacterium
GGCGGCCAGGGCCGGTCCCCACTTCCAGGCGACCATCAGCATGGGGAAGTTCCAGGGGATGATCTGCCCCGCCACGCCGACCGGCTCCCGCTTGGTGTAGCAGAAGTTGTTGCCTCGGATGGGGATCGTCTGGCCGTGGATCTTGTCGGCCCAGCCGGCGTAGTAGCGGAAGCAGTCGATGACCAGCGGGAGGTCCGCATTGCGGCTCTCGGAGATCGGCTTGCCATTATCCAGGGTTTCCAGCTCGGCGAGTTCGTCGATGTGCTTCTCGATGAGGTCGGCGAGCTTGTTCATGAGCCGGCCGCGGTCGCGGGCATCGGTCTTGCGCCAGGGGCCGGAGTCGAACGCCCGACGGGCGGCCTGGACGGCCAGCTCGATGTCGGCGGCGTCCCCCTCGGCGACCTGGGCGATCACCTCCTCGGTCGCCGGGTTGATCGTGTCGAAGGTCCGGCCGCTGACGCTGTCGCGCCACTTGCCGTCGATCAGCAGCTTGGTCTGGAACTTCCGGGCAACCTTCCGGCGGGGCTCGGTCGCGGTGGCCATGCGATGGTCTCCTTGCACTGGTTCGATGGTCGGAATGACCGAGGGAAAGGGATCGAACTCCTTGAACCTCATCTTATGGAGGAGCGAGGGCACAAACAAGCGGCCGGTTTAGACCGAAGCCGGACCAACACCCGTGGCCGTTTCCGGATCAGGCTCGGAGGCATCCATCTTGATGAGGAGTTCAAAAAGCCGATTCAGGCGATCCCTGGCGATGGCCGGCGAGACCGCTTCCGGCTTTTTCCCACGCCTTCCGTGCGCGACCCAATTTCGATACCTTCGGACCTGATTGACTTCTTCAATGTGCTTCCTGAACTCTTCTCCCTTCGATTTGAATGGTTCGAGGACCCAGTGGAAGCTTCCTTCCTCGATGCGTTGAATCGCCTCTTCCAATGCCTTGCCTAACACGGGATGCTCGATCGTGTTCCTCACAATCCTCAATTGGCCCTCGATCCGGGATCGGACCAGCGATTCGAAGGCCGAGAACAAGACCAGGACCGCGAGATCGTCGAGATGCTCCATGCCGCGAGTCACGGAGTGCAAGATCTTATCCTTGTCGGCCTGCTTGAAATGGTCGTCGCGGTCGAGTTTGCCTTCCCAGGGGAGATCATCCCAGTAGTTCCGCGCAAGCCTTTGAATAAGCCGATGCTGTTCCTTCGACTCCTTATACCAATTCCAGGCGTCCTCCAGGGTATTCATCGGAAGAGGTCCAGGACTGCTTCCTCGAATCCCTTGCGGTCGAGGACGCGGGGGATGTAGTCCTCATCATCGATCAGTATCCATTTGTCCGAAGGTTCGGTTTGGATGCGATAGAGGGTATATTTCAGCCCCCCTTCGGTCAGGTCGACCCTCCCGAATGATCGATCGATTCGAGCCTCGCCGAGAGTGGTGAACGGCCCGACGTTATAGCGGGAGATCGGGATCAGCCTCACTTCCCTCGCGTTGAGCCGGACAATCAATCCCGGCGCATCGTAGCCGCCGATCTTCTCCTCTCTGATCCGATGCGACGCAGTCGAGATCTCCAGGATATGATGCGGGTCCGCATCGTTAAGCCAGACTCGAACTTGACCGATCAGATTGTAGATCGAAGTCGTCCATTCCTTGATGATCTGCTCTCGTTCTTCCTTCATCCGCAAGGCTTCATCGGCCTGGATCTCCAGGTACTCCTTGAGGCTTTGCATGGTCGGGTTCTCCTGAGATCGTGATTCAATGATCGGATCTTTAGATGGGGAAATCACCATTTATCGATCGGGCCGGAGGGGACGGGGATGTGGGCGTCGAAATGGCCGGGGAGGGGGGCGCTCGGCCCCGCCTCGCGGACCAGGTCCAGGGTCTCGTAGAACCGCTGGGAGCTGGGGAGGTTGATCATCCGGAGGTAGAACGGCCTGGGCATCCGGGTGAAGTGCGAGTACCACTTGAGGGTCTTGCGGAATTGGAGGCAGGCCATGCGTTCGCCCCGGCGTTCCAGGAGCCCGGTGAAGTGGCGGATCATGAGGTCGAGCCGCTCGTCGAAGGTCGAGTCGGGGCCGGGGTGGCCGGTCCGGCTCCAGGTGTCGAGCTGGCGGAAGAAGAACGGGTTGGCGAGCGCCCCCCGGCCGATCGAGACGGCCGCGCAGCCGGTCTCCTCGAAGGTGTCGGCGGCGTCGGCGATCGTCCGGATGTCGCCGTTGGCCACCACGGGCATCGCCTCGACCGCCTCGACCACCGCGCGAATCCCCTCGCGGCTCACCGAACCCTTGAACCCCTGCTGACGGGTCCGGCCGTGGACGATCACCGCCGCCACGCCGATCTGCTCGAACCTGCGGGCCAGGGCCGGGGCCGTGAGCGACTCGGCGTCCCAGCCCAGCCGCATCTTGACCGTCACCGGGATCTGGACGGATTCGATGATCCCCGACACGAGCGAGGCCGCATCGTCGATCTGGCACATCAGGGCGGAGCCGCCGCCGGTCCTCACGACCTTCCGGACGGGGCATCCCATGTTGATGTCGACGCAGCTCGCCCCGAGATCCTGGACGATCCGGGCGGCCTGGCGCATCTCGTCGAGGACATGGCCATAAAGCTGGATTGAGAGGGGGCGGTCGTCGTCGTTGGTTTCCGCCAGTTCAAGGGCTCGGGGGCGTCGCTCGATGAGCGACCGGGCGTTGACCAGGTCGGTCGTGGCGTGCCCCAGCCCGCCGCATTCCCGGACCGCCTGCCGGAAGGCCAGGCTGGTGTAGCCGGCCAGCGGGGCCAGGAAGAACCTCGACGGCAAGGCGACGTTGCCGATCGAGAGGGGTTGGGCGACAATCGGCGGTCGGTTGGGAAAGTGCTGCTCTCGATCGCTCAAGCTGTCGGCCCCTTTGATCTGTGTCGGAAATCACGGTCAATCGACCCAACCCTTAGTGTATCGATGAGCCCCCCGGCGTTCGAGAGAAGCTGCATGACGACCATGTCCGAGACGGCTGCCGACATCGAGTATCAGGTCCTCACGACGGGCCTCGGCCGCGAGCTTCTGGAGCATGTCGCGCGGGTCGCATCGCCGGGTCCGGCCGACCTGGTCCGCTGGCGGGGCATGGCCCCCGCGGAATGGGTGAACGCCGCGATCCGGCTCCGGGAAGGGCGTCGCCGCGCTTCGGCCAAGTACCGCCTGGCCTCCGAGATGTGGTTCGATCCCGTCGGGCTCGAACAGGCCACCGCCGAGGTCGTGGCCCGCTACAAGGCGGGCCGATTCCGGGGGAGGGGAGTCGTCGACCTCTGCTCGGGGATCGGCGGCGATACCCTGGCCCTGGCCGAGCGGGGGGAAGTCCTGGCGGTCGATCGAGATCCGGGCATGAACCTGCGGGTTCGCTGGAATGCCCGGGTTTACGGAGTACACGACCGGGTGCGGCCGATCCGCGCCGACGCCGAGCGGTTCCCGATTCCCCCCGGCTTCTGGGTCCACGTCGATCCCGACCGACGCGCGGGGACATCGCGGGATCGGAGCAATCGGGCGAGCCGGATCGAGGACTACCGGCCGGGGGCGGCCGCCCTGAAGGCGCTGGCCCGGACGGTTGAAGGGGCCGCCATCAAGCTCAGCCCGGCGAGCGACTTCGAGGCCCATTTTCCGGGGAGTGACTTCGAGGTCGAGCTGATCAGCCTGAACGGCGAATGCAAGGAGGCGACCATCTGGAGCGGTGCCGCCGCGACCTGCTCGCGGCGTGCCACCAGGCTCCCCGAGGGGATTACCTGGACCGACCGCGACGCCGACCGCGACCTTGTCGGGAACGTCCCGATCCCGGACATCACGCCCGG
>CALKTZ010000128.1 GCA_937997355.1 uncultured Planctomycetales bacterium
CGATTGCAAGATCTCACTAAAGAATTTGGGGCAACTGTGTTCAATTTTCTGAGTGCCTGATTTTGGGGGCTCGCCGAGGCGAAATGAACCGGAGATTCTGGATGAATTTGGTCTCCCATACCACTTAAAGTTCGCAATCTACTGAATTCGACATCAGCCATTTCTTGGTCACCTTGCCGACCCTACTTCGTTTCCGTCCGAGAGTTTTCGATCGTTCCCGTTCAACTTGACCGAATCCGCACGATCGCTATAGTGGCCCCGCCTGTCGTTGGATTTGCTTGGCCCAATCATCTCGTTTTCCCTGGGCAATGGCCGATGAGTCTGCTTGATGGGGTTTTTGCGGCGGGATGTCGCAAAAGAACTGAGGCGTGAACGCCTCGGATGCCCCATCGTGCCGGTACTCGCCAGGATGCGCGAGACTCAAGACATGAAGTCGATCTTCTCAATGTCGTCCGTGATCGCAGCGCTCCGAGGGAAGTCGCGCGCCCGGTCCGGGGCGGTTTACCGGCCGCGGCTGGGCGATTCGCTCGAGCGCCGGGTGGTGCTGAGCGCGTCCCCCCTCCCGGCGATCACCATGATCGATGCGTCCACGGCCGATTCCAAGAGTGTGACGATTGATTACAAGGTTACGCCAACCCCCGGCTCCAGTCCCAGCGAGCCCCTCACGTTCGCGGTCTACCGCTCGGCCGACGCCAGGTTCGACGGCGGCGATGTCGCGGTCTCGGGGAATATTCAGGTCACCGCGGATAGCGCGGGTGCTCCGGCGGCGGCGGAGGGGACGCATCGGGTGACCCTCAACCTGCCCGGGGGCCTGCCGATCGACACGACCCATCCGTATGTGCTGGCTGTGGCCAATCCTCAGAACTCTCAGGCGATCACCGATCCCTCGCAAACCGCGTCGTTCCGCAAGTACACGATCGGCGTGGTCACGCACGGCGGCATCCAGAACACTTCCTGGAAGAACGGCCCCCCGTGGCAGCTTCAGATCGGCACCCTGATGAAGCAGCAGGGTTACGATCTGGTCATCCCGTACAACTGGGTCCGCGAGAGCAGCTCCCCCGGCGCGGCGGTCAAGCAGGGACCCCGGCTGGCCAACATGATCCTCAAGAACGCGGCCAAGCTCGATTCGGCCGACCCGATCGACATCCACTTCATCGGGCACAGCGAGGGGGCGGTCGTCAACACGGTCGCCATGGCGCGGCTGGAGAAGATGATGACGCCGCAAATCGCCTCGGGCTACATCGAGGACACGCTCCTCGACCCCCACGCGGCGAACAACGACATCCCCGGCCGCGACTTCAGCTCGGCGAACAGCATCCTGGGGGGCATCGCCCACGCCTACATCAAGAACTACCAGGGGCAGGCCCAGGACCCGCAGGTGTTCATCCCTTCGATCGTGGACGACGCCCAGGTCTTCTATCAGCACACCTCGGCCCAGAAGGCCGGCTCCATGTACAACCTGTGGGGGCAGGTGCCGGTCACCGGCGCGGGGGCCGAAACGCACTACTACAATCTCTCGGCCATGGGTGCCACCCACTCGGGCAAGAAGGGGGTTCAGACCTGGTATCTGAACTTCATCGCCCCCACGCTCAAGAATCAAACCCCGCTCCTCAAGGCCCTGCGGTTGGACGGCTCCCTCACCACGCCGTCGACACAGGAGACGATCGGCCGGCGATCGGTCCAGAAGATCAGCGGCGTCCGGGGGACCTTCTCGGGGACGGCGGTGCCGGGCTCCGTGGTCCGGCTCTATGTCGGCCCGGCCGCCGATCCGTCGATGATCGGCGTGGCGGGCAAGACGACCGCCGATGCCGCCGGCCGCTGGTCGATCTCGACGGGCTCGCTCTCGAACGGCCTCTACCGCGCGGTCGCGATGTCCACGTCCGGCGAGCTCCGGACGCGTCCCGGCCTGTCGGTCGTCCCCATGGCAACCCTCGGCACATTCCGGGTGGATGCCGGCGCCTGACTCCGATCGGCGCGGGTCGGGAGGAAATCGAGGTATTTTGAGTTTGCAAATGAAAGCGCGAGAACGTCCCCCCTCTCGGAGGGGGGATCCAGGGGAGTTCTTCGATTCGATGCCTCCTTCGGATACTCCCCCCGTAGCCCCCCTCGACGAGGGGGGGCGGATGATTTTCGTGGTCCGGCGTAGGTTTCCTGATCAAGCCCGACTTAGCGGCGAGTCTCTCCCTGAAATGGGAAAGAGGTGTCCAGCACGATGCGAAGGGGCAGGAAGGTCGCCGGACCGCTCGGCTTGTTGATCCCGCTCCTCGTCCTGTCCGCAGCCGGGTGTCGGCTGCCGGTCGTGCTCCCCAGGCCGTCGCACCATCTGGCCCCCGTCGCGGAGGCCGTGGCCGGTCCCGGCCTGAGCGAATCGACCCGCGCCTTGCTGGTCGAGCGCGGCATCGACGACGTGGCGCGGCACCATCCCCGGATTGCATTCCGGGTGCTTGAGCAGGAGCTTCCCGGCGATCCTCAAGGGTCGCCGAGGCGGCTGCTGGCCCTGGCCGAGCTGGCCGATCGCCTGGCCCGGCACCCCGCGGTCACCCCGTCCCGAAGGTCCGAGGCCCTCGCCGAGTCGCGCGATGCCGCCGTCTACGCGGCGTTCTGCCTGTCGGACCCGAGGGCCGACGAGTCGACCCGGCAAGCCGCGCTCGACGTCCACAATCGGGCCGTCGCCCGCTCCCTCCGATTGGCGGGGACCACGGCGATGGCCTCGCACAGCGACTGGCCGGGCCGGCTCGCCGAGGCCGGGCTGGTCCCCACCGCCGCCTCTGCCGACTGGCGGCGCATGGGCTTCGATCGGCTCCAGCCGGCCAATCACCTGATCGTCTCGCATCAAGTGGATCGGGCGCGGCAAAAGGGGATCGGCGTGCCGGTCCTCGCCCGTCGACGGCTGAGCGGACTCGACGCCGAGCGATGGCGGCCATATGGCCCTCGCGAGTCGTCCTTCGCGGCGACGGTGCTGGTTCGCCCCGCGCCGGGGACCACACCGGCCGACTGGCGGTCGAGCCCCGCCGAGTTCCTCATTCAAGACCCGTTCCGCGAGAGCGTGCCGGGGATCGGCGGCGGGTCGCTCCCCCTCGCCTGGGACCTCACCACCCCCCTGATCGACCGACTCAACGAGCCCCCGATGCGGTATTACCAGTTCCTGGGGGTCTTCAGCTCCTCCTATTACATGGAGCGGACCGGCATTTATGCCGTCGATCCGTATCAGCCGGGCAAGATCCCGTTCGTCCTGTTGCAAGGGCTCTGGTCGAGCCCCGACGAATGGGCGCCGATGATCAACGTGCTGCGGGCCGATCCGGTCCTCCGGGGGCGATTCCAGTTCTGGGTGGCCCTGTATCCCTCGGGGTATGCCCCCCCGCTGGCGGCCCTCGCGATCCGTCGGGCCTTGCGCGACATCCGCGATCGGTTCGACCCCCAGCATGCCGACGGCGCGCTCGACCGGATGGTGCTCCTCGGCAAGAGCTCAGGGGGCCTCTTCGCCAAGATGCTGGTGCAGTCGAGCGGGCAAGACCTCTGGGATGCGGTCTTCGCCCGGCCGATCGACCAGGTCCGCGCGGCCCCCGAGCGGCGCGACGAGCTGGCCTCCATGTTCTTCTACGAGCCGGAGCCCTCGATCGCCCGGGTGATCTTCGTCTCGACCGGGCATCGCGGGAGCGATCTGGCGGAGAAGCCGGGGGTCCAGCCGATGGAGCGCTGGGTTCATGCCGGCGACCCGATGCTGCAGCTCCGCGACGACCTGATCGCCGCCAACGGCCTCGATCTCTTCCGGCCGACCTACCGGGCCCGCGCCCTGGGGGTCCACGACGGCCTGAACATCAACAGCCCCTTGATGAAGGCCATCGAGCAAACCCCCATCGCGCCGGGGGTGATCTATCACTCGATCATGGGGAACAACCGGCGGACCGACGACCCCCGGCGCATGACCGACGGCGTGGTCTCCTACGCCAGCGCCCACCTGGATGGCGCGGCCACCGAGCGGGTCATCAAGATGAACCACTCCTCCGAAACCAACCCCGAGGTGGCCGCCGAGGTCCGCAACATCCTGCACATGCACCTGAACGGGCTACGCTGAGCCGGGATCCGCCGCTCGGCGAATGCCCCCAGAGGATCCCGCTGATACCATCACCGAAGGCATCCGAATCCAACGAATCCAATCCGCGCCCCTCGTCGAGGGGGCACGGGGGGTTGATGAGCCGGAGGCTTTGCAATGAAGAACTCCCTCCTGCATCCCCCCTCCGAGAGGGGGGACGTGTTCTTATGCCGAATCGTTAAGATTTCCGGCCGGTATTCAGGCGACGCGGCGACGCAGGCCATAACCCAGGAGGCCAATGGCGCCGACGCCCAGCAGGACGACGCTCGACGGCTCGGGGACCACCGTGACGGCATCCGTCGAGACGATGATGTTGTCGACCCCGAACGATTCATCGGGGGCGGCCTGCGAGTTGGGGAACTGGAACGAGATGACCGCCGTCGGGCCGGTGTGGGCGAAGGTGATCGACACGGCCCGGGCGCTGTCGCGAAATGAGAGGTTATAGCCGTATTGGGGGTCATCGAAACCGCCATTGGTCGGCGGCGTGAGCGGGATCCCCGGCCCTTCGGAACCGCTGTCCGGGTAGTAGTTTCCGAAGGTCTCGTTGATGACGAAATTCCCGTCGACCTGGACCTGGAAGAGATCCCCCTCGTAATCGATGCTGTCCCACATCGCCAGCGAGAAGGAGAGGGTCATGGTGCTGTGCGCCGCGAGGCCGGTGAGCGTGAGGACACTGGCCTGATCGCCGTCGTTCTTCAGGTGCCAATTGCCGAAGCCGAACGCACCCAGCCCCTCCGACGATTGGACGGTGCCGGCGCCCGAGTACTCCGGCCCGAGGACCCCGGACTCGAAGTCCTGCGAATAGACGACGTCCGCATGGGCGGCGCCGCCGATGAGCGACGCCGCGACGGCGACGAGTGCGAATCGCGGGAACATTTTCATTTACACATCCTTATAAAATGTTGACGTCATCTGATTCACCGTCGACCCGGAGGCGATCCGGGGGGACGCACCCGATCTTCCGAATGCCCGCCTCGAACGCCGATGCCGAGCCGGCCCAATATAACGAATTGATCAACAATGTCTACTTTCCCGAGAACATAGCTTCCCGCATCTGCATCTGCACCAACGCGGCGTGCCCCCGAACGGATCGACGAAAACACGCCATCCCGTCGGGGCCGATCGACGGGCCTTCGTCGCGTTTCGTGCGGAAATTCGGCCGAATTTCGCCGACGCGATCGTGGCGATGATCCGCGAGGGGCCTGGCCGGCCCCCGAAACTTCAGGGGGCCACAATGCCACCACCCGAGAACTCGGACGTTGACATAATTCAACATTGGACGGAATTCAACGCCAACGGATTAATATGTCCGGAGCTAGTCCCGCTGCCGCCGTAATCCCATCCTCCGCCTGGCGCTCGTCGATTCAATCGATCGCGACGCCCCAGAGCTTGTACCAGTCCTTGAGCCCGGAAAGCTCGGCCCTGGCCCGCTCGCGGGGGGCGACGAACCGGACGGGGCGGGGGGCGCAGGCGGCGGCGAGCTGCGCGATGTCGGCCGCTTCGAGCAGGCCGAAGCAGAAGAGCTCGGGGGATGCCTGGTACTCGGCCTTGGTCTCGAGCGAGCCGATCGCCGGGTCCTCGATCGCCGAGGCCACCAGCGCGATGGCGCTCGCGCGCGGCCCGATCGCCAGCACCGAGATCGGGCCATTTCCCCAGGGCTTGCCCGAGGCCGCCAGGCGGGCGACCGCAGCGACCTGGCCGGCCTGGATGCCGATCGGCCGCTCGCCGACCGTCGAGATCAGGAGGGCGAACAGATATTCGCGGTCGGGGAACCGCGCCTCGCCGATCATGAGCGGGTCCATCAGGAGCACGCGCCGCCCCCCGGCCAGGAGCTCGCGGGCCGCCGCCGAGGCATTGGCCCCCGATCGCCCCTCGTCGGCGAGGATCAGGGTGGTGCCGGCGGGCTTCCCCCCCGGGGCGGGGGCCTCGGGGTTCAGCTCGACGACCGGGATCGACCAGCCCCCGGCCTTGACCCGCCATCGGGCGATCTTGGCCCCCGCGCCGACTTCCTCGCCGAGCTTCTCGGCCTGCGGATCGAGGACCTGGAAATGGGTGACTTCCTTGATCTTGGCGCGCCTGGCATCGCGCCAGGCGGCGGCCGCCCCCTTCTCGGCGGGGAGCTTGGCGTCGGCGGGCAGCGACTTGCTGAGTCCCAGGGCCAGGGCATTGAGGCTCGAATTGTCGCCGGGGAGGGGGACGTCGAGCGAGGCCGGGGGCTTCACCTCGGATTCCGAGGGGATCTCGGACTGGCGGTAGTCGGCCTGCCCCTTGTAGAAGAAGTCGCCGAGCATGCGGTAGAACGCCTGGCGATTATCCAGCAAGTAATTATGCGTCCCCGGGTCGTGGTTGACGTGCGACCGCAGGTTGTGGGGCTTCTCCAGGAGCTGATAGATCGGCCCGGCGGCTTCCAGGAGGGGGGGGAGCGTGCGGTCGGCGGCGAAGCAGCACTCGTCCTTGGCGTTGTTGATGAGCAGCGCGGGACGCGGGGCGAGCAGGCCGGTCATGATGGTGTATTCGGTGACGGCCCCGAGGTCGGTGGGGGTCTGCTCGGCGTCGCCGAGGTCGGAGAGGGACTTGAGCCGGGAGGCGAACCCGGTGTAGCCGGCCACCGGCACGGAGAGCTTCACCCGGGTATCGAAGGCGCTCACGAAGATCGTCTGCCAGCCCCCGCCGGAGAGCCCGGTCACGGCGAGCCGATCGGGATCGGCATGTTCGAGACCGAGGAGGATGTCGATGGCCCGGGTGAGCGCCAGGTAATGGGTGGAGATGCCGCTGGCGCCGCAGAGATTGATGTGGTCGATCTGGTCGTGGCGGAAGCCGGGGGTGCGGAGCTGCCCCATGCCGAACCACTCGGGGTGCAGGGCGTACATCCCGCGCTTGGCGAGGTTGATGCAGCGGATCTGTTCGGACTGCTCCCCCTTGCCGGTGGCGTCGTGGCCGTTGACGTTCAGGATGACGGGCACCTTGCCATTGAGAGTGGTCGGCTCGTAGAGCAGGGCGGGAATCCAGAGCCCGGGCAGGGCCTCGTAGCGGAGCTTCTTGATCCGATAGCCGGGTCCGCCGTCGATCGTCTCGTTCCACTCGACGCGCGTTTTGGCGTCGCGCCAGGAGGCGGCGGCACCTCGGAAGATGACCCGCTCGAAGACGGCGGCGCGGTTGATCTTGGCGAACTGTTCCCACTCGGCGGCCGATTTCGGCTTCGGCATGCTGGGGAGGCCGGCCTCGACCATCTGGATCGTATCGGCCAGGCTCTGGCCCTTGCCGATGATCGGCCTGGCCAGCAGGG
>CALKTZ010000129.1 GCA_937997355.1 uncultured Planctomycetales bacterium
CGTCTTCGTTTTCGGAATCGAATCGATCGTAAATTTCGGCGTGCTGCTCCTCGTCCTGCTCCTGTTCTTCTTGCTCCGGTTCCGGTTCAATCTCCTCGTATTCATCCTCGGTCTTGATGATCGAAGGTTGAACGGGGGCAGGGGCGGGAACGGGGGGCATGGGGGGTTCGGGTTTGGTTTTACCCTGGAACGCCGTAATCGTCCGCGTCTCCCCCTTGTAAACCGTCGTCGGCAGATCGGCAGTGGAACCGCCACCGGCCCCGACGAGCCAGGAATCGATGTCGTCGGTGGAGACGTCATCGGGGGAAGAAATTTTGGGTTTTACGGGCGGAGCAGCCGGAGGGGCTACCGGCCCATTCGTGGTGGTGACGGTCGCTTCGCTCAAAATTGCGACTGCGAATGTCAGAGGCCCGACCTGGACCAGGTCACGATCCTTGAGTTGACAAACCGTACCCAAGGGGACCGCCTTGCCGTTGACGAGCGTACCGTTGCGGCTTCCCAAATCCCTGACGCTAAGTCCTTCGGACTTTAGCATGAATTCCGCATGTTCCCGGCTAACGCGCTCGCTGTTGGGCCTCAGGTGGCACGACTCACCACGGCCAATTTTGAAATTGGGCCCAGCTAGGGGAATGACTTTCCCCTCGGGCTTTCCTTGCACAACGACTAATTGCGCCTTCATTGGAAACCGTCCCCACCTCTCCGGTCGACGTCGAGGAGGTCTTTCGCCAATACTCATCATTCATGCGGGGAGTCTGCTTCATCAAGCAATGATTCTCTCGACCTGGGAAGCCTGTCCATAAAGCCCACGCGTGGTCCGTCGTCGACTCGGATTCATCACGGTTGACCTCACGGAAGCGATTCCGTCGAGACCCAGCTTCGGGAAAGAACCAACTCGGATAAGAATGAATGAGTGCTTCGTCCGAAGAGACCGTGTCCGCGTCTGATTGAGAACGAGCGAGTTCTCTTTAGAATTCTCCTGCCTCGTCTCTCTCGCAACAGATCGCTCGAGATCGAGTATAAGAAAAAAATAAATTATGAGGAGGAGTTTTCCAAAGGATTGAACTCTAGAATTCTAGCGAAAACTCGGGAAGTTCCAAGACCTCACTCGGTTTTTGGAAAAACTTTGTAGCAGAAGATGCTCGGCCGCACATTTTCGATTTAAGTCCGGATCTCTTCAAGAAGATTTCCGAACAAAATCGATCGACTCGTAGAGGATGCAAAAAACTTGAGTGAACGGCATTTCGCAACGCACGAATAGTGAGTTTATCGGCGTTCCGTCCATTCCGGATTCGAATAAATCGAGAATTCCAATTCTTGGGTGCGGCGATGGACGTGGTCCGGGACTGCCATGGTCTGCGCTGTCAGGCCCAGGGCCTCGGCGATGGCCTGGACGATCGGGGCCGACCAGGAAAGGATGGGCTCGATCTCCGGGACGTTGAGAAGATCCGTCAGTCCGGGGAGTTCCGGGGTGATTCGAGATTTCGCAAGTAACACGGAACCGTGCTGGAGCACGGCGCCGGCGCGTCGTCTCTGCGCGCTTCCGACGAGCTTGATCCCTTGGGAAACAAGGTCCTCGGAATCTCGATCCCTGAAACAGAGAAATGGCTTATCATTTCGGGAGTTACGTCGATTGCCCACCATGTTCTCGGGTGGCTGAGCCGCCTCTCCTCGTCGGGCGATGCTTAACCCTCGCCGCGCAATGACCTGGCCGATCGCCTCATGGACGATTCGGTAGAACGATTGTGCCTGGCGCGCGAACGGATGAGTCGCGGGGATGATGACCGAATAGGTAATCTCTCGATCGTGCCAGAGGGCTCCCCCGCCCGTCGCTCTCCGGACGATCGGCACACCTCGGAATCGGGGCTCCGCCGTGGCGTCGGCCAGGTTCTGGAAATAGCCGAGGCTGAGGGTGGGCACCGTCCATTCGTAGGTTCGAATGTAGGCGAATGAGGGGTCGGCCGCGACATCTTCGAGCAGGGCCTCGTCGAGCGCCATGTTGGTGACGCCGGGGGCGATTTGATGCGGCAAGACCCGGCCGACGGTTGCCGCGACTTCGGAATCTCCTTTGATGAGTGCATCGACGATTGCGTTTTGAGGCATCGGGGATCGATTTCGCGTTCGATTGAGGGGTTAGACTCTGGGCGCGACTGGCCACACGTGGTCACTTATTCTATCCGAAGAAGGCCTTCGCGTCCTGACGGGTTGCGCCTGGGACAGCCGGGAAGTGTTCCGCAGAGAGTTGAGAGGATCAATTTGATGGAATCGATGGACGAAACGAAACGGCTCGCCGGGGAAAGCTACGAAACACCGATTGCGGTTTCGGACGAGCCGGAGAGTCGTCCCGGCGGAATTCCGCTCTATGTCTGGGTGATCCTGGCGGCCCTCTTGGCGATCCCCGTTGGCTATTACTTCGGCGACTGGGCCGTCCGGCTGGATATCTTGCCCAAGCTGATCCTCCGCGCCCTGACCGCCTTGGCGGCACCCCTGGTCGTG
>CALKTZ010000130.1 GCA_937997355.1 uncultured Planctomycetales bacterium
GATCGCGAATCGATTCGACTTTGGCGGGGCGAACTACACCGTCGATGCCGCGTGCGGATCGTCGTTGGCGGCGTTGAATCTGGCGGCTCGCGAGTTGAGGACGAACGCCGCCGATATGGTCGTGCTCGGAGGGGTGGACACGGTTCAAAATCCGTTCACGTATCTGGCGTTTAGCAAGACGCAGGCCTTCTCGCCGAACGGACGATGCCGCCCTTTCGACGCGGGAGCGGACGGCATCGTGATCAGTGAAGGCGTCGCCGCCGTGGTGCTGAAACGCCTGGCCGACGCCGAGCGTGATGGCGACCGGATTTACGCGGTCGTGCGCGGCGTCGGATCGTCAAGCGACGGTCGATGCCGGGGCCTTACCGCCCCCGCCCTTGAAGGTCAAACACGGGCGTTAGAGCGCGCGTATGCGGATGCACGGGTTGATCCTTCGACCGTCGGCTATGTCGAGGCGCACGGTACCGGGACGGCGGTCGGCGACGTCGTGGAATTGGATGCCCTCACCCGGTTGTTTCGAAGTTCGGGCTCGGCTCGATCCTCGTGCGTGGTGGGGTCGGTCAAATCTCAGATCGGCCACACGAAGTGCGCGGCCGGACTCGCCGGCTTGATCCACGCGAGCCTGGCCCTTCACTACAAGGTCTTGCCGCCGACGATCGGGATCAAGCGGCCCAATCCCAGGCTCGATTTGAAGGATGGCCCGTTCCGTCTGAACAACGAGGCAACCCCCTGGCTGCACGACGAACCGACCCAACCGCGACGCGCCGGCGTGAGTGCCTTCGGTTTCGGCGGAACCAATTTCCACGCGGTCCTCGAAGCCTATGAAAAAAATCCTTGGCCTGATTCCCAGCCGGCGGTGACGGAATGGCCCGCGGAGCTACTCGTTTGGACTGCCCGGGATCGCGCCGAATTGCTGGAAAAGCTGGAGATTCTCACCACCAAACTTACGTCAGGCGACTGCCCCACGCTCGCGGACCTCGCGCATGCAACCGCGATCGAGGCCAAACCAAACAGCGGACCCGTCCTGGCAATCGTCACGAATTCACACAAGGATCTGATTGAAAAACTCGCGACCGCGAGAAGCACCGTCCAGGCGGTTCGGGAGGATTTGCAAGATCCCACCGGGATTTATTACACCGCCAAACCTCAATTCCTGGCGAGTCAGGTTGCGTTCATCTTCCCGGGCCAGGGCTCGCAGTCCGTGGGAATGCTCAGGGATCTGACGATCGCCTTTGACGAAGTTCGTGAGGCGATCGAAGGTTTCGACTCGGTACTTCGGAAGCTTGGGCAGGAGAAGATTGGTCCCAGCATTTTCCCTCCCCCCGCGTTCGATGATGCCGCGCGCGCCACTCACAAAGAACAACTCCAGGCGACCGAGATCGCCCAGCCGGCGATCGGCGCGACCAGTGTCGGTCTGTTTCATCTGCTGAGGAGCTTCGGGATCGAGCCCAGGATCGCTGCGGGCCACAGTTACGGCGAACTGGTCGCGCTCCACGCTGCTGGTACCCTTGATTTCCCCGGACTCGTCGAGCTGAGCAGTGGGCGAGGGAGATTGATGCGCGACGCCGGGGGAGACGATCCCGGCACCATGGCCGCACTCCTGGCAGGTCCGGTGCAGTCGGCGGAGCTCATTGGCGATCAGGTCGATGTTCTGGCGGTGAATTTCAACGGCCCTCGACAGACGGTGATCGCCGGACGAGGCGAAGCGATTTCCAAGGTGCTTGATCGCGCCCAGGAGCGAGGCATTCAAGGGCGAATGCTCCCCGTGGCGGGAGCGTTTCACACGCCGATCATGGATTCCGCCTCCCTTGAACTGACCGGCCTTGCAGCAAGGACGATGACGGCGGCCCCGTCGATTCCCGTTTTTTCCAATCTCGATGCGCTCCCTCATCCGGAGAATCCCGACGAGATCGCGAATCGAATCGGCCGTCATCTGACGAATCCCGTGCGATTCACGGAAATGATCCTGGCGATGTACGAAGCGGGCGGGGCCCGAGTCTTCGTCGAAGTTGGACCGGGGGGAGCGCTGACACCTCTCATCGACGAGATCCTGGTCGGCCTTCCCCATGTGTCCGTGGCTTGCGACACCAGGGGACGACCCGGCCTTGTTGGATTACTCCACGCGTTGGCCAAACTACTGATCGCGGGAATCCCGGTTCAGCTTGAAAAGCTGACATCTCGCCGATCGAGCAAATCGCTGGATCTTGAATCATTGCTCACCGGCGATCAGCCCGAGCCACTTTCTCCATCGACCTGGATGGTCAACGGAAGTCGCTCGCGTCCCCTGAATGCACCCGAACCGAAGCGGCTCGGCCAGGCTGTCGAACGTCCTGCTTCGAAACTTCGGAATCCTCGGCCTCACAACAACTCTCGACTGACCATCCCCATGAGTGATACGAACCCAATCCCTCCGGCAACCAATGGGAAGCCGAACGCCATGCCTTCGAGCAATGGCAACGGAACCTATCATCCAACGACTTCGGTTGTCCCGAGTTCGACCCCTGCCCCGGTTTCCACAGGTGCATCCGAACGCGTCCTGGCCGCATTCCAAGAAACCATGAAAAGCTTTCTTGAAGTGCAACGAGAAACGATGCTCGCGTATCTCGGGCAGGGGCGACAATTCTCCCCGAATGTCGGTTCCAGCAATGGCACTCGACAATGGCCGGTAACGGCCTCGAAGCCCCAGGCGGCAAAAAGCCATCCTCCCATGATTTCTTCCAAGGCAACTTCCGCCTCCCCAAAACGGATTGCTCCATCTTCATCGCCGACCGTCGCATCGAGGCCGAACGAGGGGCAAATCAACCCGAAACCGACACCTGCGGTCCCAGCGATGGCTCATACGCCTGCGATCGCGGAGCCAGGAAACGTCGTCGTGAATCGCTCGGCGATCGCGGCGAAGTTGCTGGAGATCGTCCGGGAGCGAACCGGCTATCCCGCGGAAGTGCTCCGCCTTGAGCTTGATGTCGAGGCCGACCTGGGAATTGATTCGATCAAGCGTGTGGAGATCCTTGGAAAGCTGCGAGACGCGTTTCCGCAGCTTGGTGGCTTTTCCGATTCCGACAGCATGGACCGACTGACTCGTGCCTCCACGTTGGGCGCGATCGTCGAGCGCGTTGAAAAGATGATCGGCGGTGTCGGTCGACCAACGGGTAACGGCACGATTGGCGGTTCCGCGATACGAAACGGGGCTGTGCAAAAAAGTGAATCACGTCGCAGCAACATACTCCCAAAGCCCCAGGTTTACGATCGCAAGGAAAGTATTCAACGCCTGACGTTGCAGGCCGTTGATGCTCCGCTCGACGATGAAGGTTCCGGCGGTTTGGCTGAAGGCGGAATCGTGCTCATCACCGAGGATGATCGAGGCATTGCCGAGGGCGTTGCCGCCCAACTGGAAGCCCGAGGGATTCGGACAATCCGTTTCGGCGGTCCGGAACGCCCGGTTCAGTGGGAATCCCCGGCAGCTCTGGACGCTTTGATTGAACAGGCCAGAGCGGAAGGTCCGATCGTCGGCCTCGTCCATTTATTACCTCTAAGCTCGATCGGTCTGATCGAAACCGGAACGGATCTTTGGCAGCATCGCGTCACGATGGAAGCCC
>CALKTZ010000131.1 GCA_937997355.1 uncultured Planctomycetales bacterium
TCGGAGGCCTGCATGTGCTGTCTTGCCCGGAAGAAGCCGCGCCCCATGCCGATTCCATCGTGCTCGGTGAAGGGGTTCAGGTGTGGCCGACTCTGCTCCGAGATGTGGAGAACGGTAGCTTGCAGCCGGTCTATCGCGGAAGTTATCGACGCCCCTATCGGGATGATCCCCCGCCTCGCCGCGATCTCTTGCCGCGCGCGAGCTTTCTCACAACCACGAGCCTCATCGCCACGCGTGGATGTCATAACCGCTGCGGGTTTTGCTATCTCGCGACCGATGGCCTCAACATGCCCTACCTGGTTCGAGACGTCGAGCAGATCGCCCGGGAATTCCTCGACGACGACCAGCCCTACGCGGTATTCGTCGACAACAATCTCGGGTCGAAGCCGGAATACCTGAAGCGGCTATGCCGGGGGCTTCGGCCGCTGGAAAAGATCTGGAGCGCAGCGGTCTCGATCGACGTTACCGATGACCCGGCGACCGTCCGGGAGATGGCGCTCGCCGGATGCACGGGCGTTTTCGTGGGCTTCGAGTCGCTCCAGGATGACAACATCGCGGCTGCCGGCAAGAAAAGCCCGCGCACGGAAGACTACGCGCGACGCGTCCGCATCCTTCACGACCACGGAATTCAGGTGAACGGCAGCTTCGTGCTGGGTTTCGACCACGACGGCCCGGATGTTTTCGAGCGCACCGTGGACTGGATCGAACGGAACCGGCTCGAATGCGCGACCTTCCACATCCTGACGCCCTATCCGGCGACACCCCTCTTCCGCCAGATGGAGAGCGAAGGCCGGCTCCTGCACAGGAACTGGAATCTCTACGACACGGCCCACGTGGTTTTCCAGCCCCGGCAAATGTCGCCGGAGCAACTCGCGGAAGGCTATGCCTGGTGCTATCGACGACTCTTCTCGCATCGATCGATCTGGCGCCGACGCCCCGAGCAGGCCGGCGCGGTGCTGCCGTACCTGGCAATGTCGTACCTCTACAAGCGGTCCAATCTCTTCTGGCATTTCCTGATTCGAACGCGGCTCACCGCGACCGCCTGGCGGCCCCTGGTCGAGATCACTCGACGACGGCATCTCCGCTTTCGCACGAGGTTGGGGCAGACTCAGGAATCGGATACAGCGCCGGCCCCATCTGGCAATGTCGTTTCCGCCGGGGTTTAGCCGTCACTCGGGGCGTTGCCCCGAGCTACGTTAGGCCGCCCCTTCGGGGCTGGGCCTCTAGATCGCGGATCGATGGCTTCAATCGTTCGCGGCCGACCGATGCGTCGGGACGATGCCTCTCCGGAGTCCTGAAGGGGAGACCCTGTCCAGCCCGGGGCAACGCCCCGGGTTCCCGAATGCGACGTCAAACCGTCTCAGTTTTGATGAATCGAGCCCTGAAGGGGCGACCCGAGGGGCGAGGGAATCGCCCCGAGTTCGACCCAATCCGCGATCCGACGCGAGATGTTGCAAGCAATGGTCGGGAGACCCGTGCCGTACGAAACACAGCCATTTGGAGAGGATGACGATGACAAACGAACTCAGGACTGTTCTGTTTCATGTGAGGGATCGACTCATTCAGGTCCGCCAGACGCTCCTCCAGGATGATGCAGCCGCCACGTCTCAACCGATGACCATCGGGGAAGCCCTTCGGTTGTTGAAGGAGGCGATCAATCTGGAGCTGGCCCGCCCCTGGCAGGCCAGGAAGGCCGCTTGCAGCAACATCGAGCGTGCCGAACGCGGGAAAAAGGCGCTTCGGGCGTATCTCGAGGCGAAGCACGAGTCGTTCGACAACACCAGCCGCCAGGTCCCGGAGTTGATTGCCGACCTCCTCCATTTGACGATGGCGATCGACCGAAATCCGGAAGCTGTCGAGATGAATCTCCGGAAAGCCCGCGAGTTCTTCACACGAGAGAGTGGTAAGATTGAAAGGAAAATTCAAGACAAGGTCGGCCGCAAGCCCATGTCGGAAGGCGATTCTTTGGAAGCGATCGTGGCTTCGCAATCTAATCCCTGAGCAGGTTGCGAATGAGGGAAGTGACGTTTAATCCGGGATGGTCATCCAGGGCGATTGCTTCTGATTTATTGAGAAAAAATCCGATGAAAACGTTCTTAAAATACGCAATATTCTCAACATGCTGCATTATCGCGACCAGTCTATCGGCCCCCGGCGTGATTGCGGACAGCCCGGATCTTCGATTACACTCGCGTTTCCTCGTTATAGTTCAATCTATTATATTCACATTATCAATAATATTATTTTCAGACATGATCTATAATTTAAAAATCATACTCAGTCATAAACGTCCAAGCAAACCTCTTCTGAACCAATATTATTTTGTTATTGCATTTCAATTCATTATCGCCTCAATGCTCGCCTTGATTGGCTTTTCCTCGCGAAATGATCTCAACACTGATTTGGATTGCCGCGTAAAGTGCTCTCACAACATCAAGGCAATCGCGATGGCCTTCGCAAAATACCATGAAAGGCACGGCACTATCCCTTCGTCCTATCATCAAGACAGTTCAAAGCGAGAACCCTGGCAAATCACCCTGCTGCCATATCTGGGGCATGAGAAATTGTATTCTCAATACAATTCGAACCTCCCCTGGGATCATCCGGACAACTTGAAGTTATTGGATCAAATGCCACTCGTATATTCCTGCCCGATCGCAAGAATCAATTCGCAAAGCATCATCAATTATGTTTACAATAGATTATCTCTCGATCGTGATTTATCCTTTAAATCTTCTTACGAGCTAATTCCTGAAGGCAAGATCCTGTCCGAACGGATCACCAGGGATGAAGACTTCAGAGACGTTGATAACAAAAGCGCTTTGTTAATTGAGAATCCGCAACCGAGCAGATTCTGGCTTGCCCCGGAAATTCATTCCGAAGATTTGTTTATCAAAAGCACCGATTCTTGCCACATCGTGGGAAGCCGGAGCTTGCTGCACGTCGGGTTTCGAGACGGAAGCTGCGACAAATTGTTGCTCCCGAGAAACTTAACGCTTCCTGCCAGATTATTATCAGATCAGGAAAAGCATTGATCGATGAGGGGAGCGTTGTTTTCGCTCGATCCTCCGGCAGCGTGCAATTTGGGAACGCTTTACATTCTCAGAATGCAAAGGTACAGAGCGAATTGGTCACTGGCATACGAGTGAGGTAGCCATCTTGTGATGACGGATTATGGTAGGACTACCGAGGCAAATCCTGGCTGGCAAAAAACCTGATCCGTTGACGGATAAAGATACCGCCGTCGAAAGCCGACTTCGCCATCCGTGTCATGACGGGTAGTTTTCTTCCACGAGCCTTCACGCGCCACCATCAACTCCCGGCGAGCCCTTGATGGCGATCGCCAGGGCCTCGGGGCGCTGGCTGCCGATGAGGATCCTGGTTCCATCGGCCAGTTCGAGACGGACCCCGCGGTTCCCCCGGGCGCTCAGGACGCGTTCCCCCTCCCGCCCGGATCGGATGCCCCAGCCGCCGTGGTCGAGGAGCGGGCGGAAGGTGACCACCTCGATCGTCCGGATCGACTCGACGTCGATCAACCTTCGATAGAATGGGATCCAGCCGAACCAGACGCGGATCTCGGCGGGGCGGACCTCGGTCGTCATCAGGAGGAGCATGAAGATCAGCCCGGTCGGCACTCCCAGGGCCAAGGCCCCCTTGAAGAGATAGTCGGGCCTACGGATCGCCGGGAGCATGGCCTCCCAACTGATCCGATCGGCCCACCAGAGGAGCCCCAGGCAGGTGAGGACGACCAGGCTCCCCGACAGCGCATAGACCCGCCAATCGAAGTATTGCTCTTCGCGAAAGACCACCACCGCAGGTTGTAGGGCCGCCACCGACGACACGCTGCGATCTCCCCGGAGAGACGTTACGGCCTAAGCCTTGCCAGCCAAATCGTTCCCGGGAGCCAGGGCACGGAGCAAGGCCTGATAACCCAGGTCAGCCACGCGATCGGCGGGAACTCGCCAAAGGTGCGGATTCAGCAATTCGAGCGAAACATATCTGTCGTAACCGATCCGACGCAAATGGTCCAGGATCGGCTGGAGTTGAAAATCCCCCTCCCCGGGGAAGATCCGATCCGCGTCCCCGGCCATTTCGCGAGGGGTGCCGCTGAGGTCGCAAACCTGCACATGGGCCAGGGTCTCCGGGCTCAGATAAGCCAGGTCCTCGAATTTGCTCGGGCCGGTGTAATAATGGAAGAGGTCGAGGCAGACCCCGACATTGCTCGATCCGCAACCGGCGACCAGGGCCAACGCGGTATCCAGGCTCGTGCAGAACTGGCTTGCCTTCTGAAATTCCAGCGCGATCCGGACCCCGAAACCCCCGGCCAACTCGCCGGCCTCCGCCAGCGCCTCCGACGCCCGGCCATAATGCTCCGGGCTCGGGTCTCGGGCGAAATCCGCCGCGACGACGAGCGTGGGGACCGCGAGCGATTGGAGGAGTTCCAGCCGTCGCCGAAAGTGGTCCCGGTGGGTCTGTCGCTCTTCCCCCGTCGAGAGGAGGAGCCCCCCCTGGGAGGAAGCCGCCGCCGGTATCAAGCCGCGATCGGCCAGCATGGACCGAAGGTCCGCCGCCGATCGCCCTTCCGCGAGGCACGTTTCAAGCTGGGTAAGCCAGAGTTCCACCGCCTGCCACCCCCCTCGCGCGTGCGCGTCGAGCGCCGCATCGAAGGGGGTGCTGAGCACGGTCACCTGGCTGATGCAGGGTTTCATCCTTCCGAGGCTCCCGTCGGTTCTTCGGAAGCGGGGAAGGGCTTTCCGGCCATCAAGTCCTGGAGGAGCTGCGGGATCGACGAGGCCGGCACGCGCGACTGTCGGCAGGTATCGCGATCGCGGATCGTCACCGTCTGGTCGGCCAGGCTCTGGCCATCGACCGTCACGCAGAACGGAGTCCCCGCCTCGTCCTGGCGGCGGTAGCGCCGGCCGATCGCCCCTTTTTCGTCGTAGAAGACGTTCGAGTTCTGTTTCAGATCGCGGTAGATCTTGTCGGCCATCTCGGGCATCCCGTCTCGCTTGACGAGCGGGAAGATCGCCGCCTTGATCGGGGCGATCCGGGGATGGAAGTGGAGGACCGTCCGAGTCTCGCCGCCGACCGTATCCTCGTCGAAGGCTTCGCAGAGGAAAGCGAGCGTCGCGCGATCGGCACCGGCGGAAGGCTCGATCACATGCGGGACGTATCGCTCCTTGCGGTCCTCGTCGAAGTAGCTGAGGTCCTTGCCGCTGAATTTCATGTGCTGGCCAAGGTCATACGCCCCCCGGTGCGCGATCCCTTCGAGCTCGCTGATGCCGAACGGGAAGGAGTATTCGATGTCGGCCGTGGCGGTCGAATAGAAGGCCAGCTCGTCGGCGTCATGATCGCGAAGCCGGAGCTTCTCCGACTTCAGGCCGAGATTCACGTACCATTCGAATCGGGTCTTTCGCCAGTAGGCGTACCAGTCGGCCGCCTCGTCGGGGTGGCAGAAGAACTCGATTTCCATCTGCTCGAATTCGCGAGACCGGAAGGTGAAGTTTCGCGGGTTGATCTCGTTCCGGAAGCTCTTGCCGACCTGGGCGATGCCGAACGGCAGCTTGACCCGCCCCGTGTCGACGACGTTCTTGAAGTTGGCGAAAATCCCCTGGGCGGTTTCCGGCCGCAAATAAGCGATGTTCGAGTCGCTTTCGAGCGCCCCGACGTAGGTCTTGAACATCAGGTTGAACGAGCGGGGCTCGGTGAGGGTCCCGCGTTCCTCGGTCGATGGGCCGATAACCTTCTCGCGGTCGGCCTCGCTCACCTGCATGTAGGACATGATCGTCGGCGCGGAGACCGGCTTGCCGAACTTCTTGGCGAGCTTGGCGGCCTTCTTCTCGGGTGCGTCGGCCGCTTCCTCGGGGCTCCCCCCCAGGCCGGAG
>CALKTZ010000132.1 GCA_937997355.1 uncultured Planctomycetales bacterium
CGATCAGGGTATAGGACGAAAGCTTGGAAAGCATGGGAGTGATCGATCCGCCAGGGCGAGCGACGTTCGCCGGGTCGACGCTTCCGATCGCGTGGAAGCCTGGTCACGAGTAACGCACAAAATTCGTTTCTTCGATGAAAGGTCGACATTAGTTTAGCATCTGGCCCAACGCAATCCATCCCCTGCATCGATTCAATGCGGGCTCCCTCCGGACTGGCGATCGAAATCATTTCATCGACCGGGCGAGTTCCGTTGGTACAACGTGGAGGACCATGGCTGTTGATAAAAAGAGACAAAGTTCAAGAAATCAACAGCTTCTCCTCTTTTGCTGAGAAGCTTCCGTCGACAAGACTCGAAATTCGGCATGATCTGCGTTCATTGATTGATAGGGAGGCGAAATCGCGGGCAGCGACGACGAGACATTCCTTGGCTCCGGGAATCGGAAAATTTGATCAAACCTGGAAATTTATCGAAATCGGAAAATTTGGAGGAGTTGCAAAATTTTCATCGTTTTCACCATCGATTCTAGAGCGTGGATGATTGATTCGGCAGTGTCCTAGGCCAATAATACGAATGACTCAGTCGAGGACCCTGATGGGTCGCTAGATCTCGCGAGTTCATCCTTCTTATGAATTGTCGCGATCCAGGCGGCAAGCCGCTTCGTATTCCACGAAGGAAGACGGAGAGGTTGCCTGAGGCAGGATTGTTGAAGATCGTTTGAGCTAAACTAAGCCGAAGTGTTGATTGAATGGCATCTCAGCTCGTCTGGAATGGAGCCTATCTCATGAGGAGAGGTCTCATTCCCCGTTCGTTGTGTTTTTCCTCTTTTCAAGACGTGCCGATTGCGAGAGGTGTCTACGAAAAGGCGCGGATGTTGCGTTTATGCCTTGAATTCGTGCGATTCTTCGACGATAGCTCGCGGCGGAAAGTGTGAGGAGGATGGCCGACCCGGTGCCCTCATCGACGATCGATGCGATGCGAGATCGTGGAAGCGTGCGAGCATGACCGCATTTTTCGCGTCACGGCCTAACTTGACCCGAGTACTTTTGGAAAGGCGGCCGTCCGGTGGGGACATGCTCCGCCGGCCGTGTGGGAGCGAGGTGTAATCCCTGCCGCGGCTCCGGAGGATAAACGGTAGCAAAAAGGTTGTTTAGGATCGAAAATAATTGATTTAACTTATGATTATATTATCGATTGGAGCTGTTTGATGACTTTGCGGCCGGGCCGTGTGATGGCGTTTCTGACGTTGGGGATCCTGTCCGTCGCGACGACGGCGTCCGCGGGCTCCGTCCATGTCGGGCATCCCCGCGTGAAAGCACCGAAGTGGGGGAGCCGCGAGTCCCATGTCAGGTTCTATCAAAAATACATGGCGAAGTATAATCGGAATCCCAAGGCTTTCGCGCAGCGCCATCGTCTCATGAATCGGGCCATCCTCAACCCCGCATTCAAGCAGGCGATGATCCGCCGGCTTTTGAGTCATCCCAAGCGATTCTATCTGAACCATCCGTGCTTCGCGAAATTCCTGGATGGCGAGCTGCACGCGATGCAGTCGCCGAGTAACCCCCCCAACCCGGCGATTTCGAGGCCGGGACCGAGTTCGTATGGCCCCGAGGGGCAGGGGCTCGACGGGGGGACGGGGGGCTCGCCTTCGAATCCGCCCGCTCCGATCCCGTCGAACCCGGTCGTGCCCGAGCCTTCGTCGATTCTTTTGGTCGGCACGGCGCTCATCGCGGGGGGATTGGCCCTTGCCTCGAAAGAACGCCATCGGCGGAAGCTGTTCCCTGCTTCCACTCCCTGAGCAATCCCGGCCCGCGTTTCGATCGACGGTTCGGTACGTGTTGAGCGATGAGCCAGCTGTTGGGTATTCTTGTCGACCGGGCGCGTTCCTCCTCTCCGGATGGGTGGGGCGCGCCCCATCCGTTGCAATGATCTGGCGAGCGAACGGATTCCCTGGCCAGCCGGTTGCATGATTCGAAATCGAGGCTCGATCGCCCTTTTTCAAACCGGAGGAATTTCGGCCGGGGGAGGAAACGCGAGCAAATTTGCTACGATGAAGCGGAGCCCCGCGAAGCGTCCGGAACGATTCGGGGCATCGCCCGCATCCGGCCTGGGATCGTCTTTTCATGCTCACGACGCCTGCGATTGTCTCGGTGACACTCCTCCTGATTGTGCTGCTAGGCTTTTTCACCCTCTCGGAATACGCGATCGTTTCGTCGAGGCGATCCCGACTCAAGGAGTGGGCCAACGCCGGGAATCGAAGGGCGCAGATCGCCCTCGGCCTGAGCGATGAACCCGATCGATTCCTCGCGACGATTCGGCTGGGCATCATCCTGGTCGGGATCCTGATCGGGGTATGGGGGGGTACGGCCCTCGTCTCGTCCATCTCCGAGCTTGCGGAGCCGATCGCGGTCCCGGGACAATTTCAGGAGATCCTGAGTCACGGCCTCGGGGTGATGGGGCTCATGCTGGCGGCGATCGTCTTCGGCGAGATTCTTCCCAGGCAGATCGCGCTGAGCCGACCGGAATGGGCCGCCTGCCGCGTGGCGCGATTGATGCTCGTCCTCTCGACCCTGGCCACCCCCGTCGAGCGTCTGCTCGGGACGCTCGTCCATGCCTTGCTCCGCGGTGTCGGCATCCATCCGACGACCGAACCTCCCGTAACCGAGGAGGAGATCAAGGTGCTGCTGGAGGAAGGGACCAGGGCCGGGGTCTTCGACGAGGTGCAGCAGCAGCTCGTCGAGCGGGTCTTTCGCTACAGCGACCGACGCGCGAAGGGGCTCATGACGCCCCGGGATCAGATTGTTTGGATCGACATGACGGACACGCCGGAGGAAATCCGACGGAAAGTGATGGAGAGCCCTCATTCGCGATTCCCGGTCTGCGACCAGAGCCTCGATAATCTGATCGGCGTGGTTGAGGCCAAGCACCTCCTGGCGTCGAAGGTGGCCGGGGACCCCCCCCGGGTCAAGGGCTCGCTCAATCTGCCCCTCTTCCTCTATGAAGGGACGCGAGGATTGCGCATCCTGGAGATGTTCCGCAAGGCCACCACCCCCATGGCGATCGTGCTCGACGAATACGGCTCGGTGATCGGCCTGTTGACCCTGAACGACATCCTGCAGGCGCTCGTGGGAGACCTTTACGACCGCACCGACGAGGAGCTCCAGGAGGAGAGCATGCTTGCCGTCGATGGCGCCCGCCTGCTGGATGGCCGCCTCCCGCTCGACGAGTTCGCCCTGATGTTCGACCGTCCGGAAGTTCCGCGTGAAGACTATGAAACACTCGCCGGCTTCGTCGTGACGCGATTCGGCCATATCCCGCAGGTCGGCGAGCATTTCGCCTGGCAGGGGCTTCGGTTCGAAGTCCTCAAGATGGTCGGGAACCGCGTCGAGAAGGTTTCGGTTGCCAGCGATCCTACCAATGGCGGGGAGGGGCATTGAACCTACTTCGCGGCATCCGACAGATCAGGCGGGCCGACGAGTCATCGAAAGCCGGCCGGACTTGATCTCGCCCCCCTGCATCACGGCCAGGAAGCGGCCCCGGTCTTCCAAGATGGAGATGTCCGCCAGCGGGTCGCCGTCGACGATCAGGATGTCGGCGAGCTTGCCGGGCTCGACGGTGCCGATCTCGTGGTCGCGTCCCATGATCTCGGCCCCGGTCCTGGTCGCGCAGGTGATCGTTTCCAGGGGCGAAAAGCCGACATACTTGACGAAGAAGGTGAGCTCCTTGGCGTAATCGCCGTGCGGGTTCCAGGCGAAGCCGTAGTCTCCCCCCATGCCGAGCCGGCCGCCGGCCTTGAGGATGGTCCGGGCGCTCTCCGCCCCTCCTTCGAGCGTTTCCTTGTGTCCGTCGATGACCGATTGCGGCATCCCGAATTCCTTGCCGTGCTCGATGCTGGCCCATTCGAACTGGAGGGCGGGCACGCTCGGAACATTGCGCTGGAGCAGCAAATCGAGCCCTTCGGAGTCGATGAAGGTGGCATGCTCGATGCAGTCGAAGCCCGCGCGCAGGGCATTCTTGATCCCTTCGGTGGCCCGGCAATGCCCGGTCACCTTGCGGCGGTAGTTGTGGGCCTCGTTCACGACGGCGGCCATCTCCTCGAAGGTCATGCAGAGGGTGTGGTGATCGGCCGTATCGGGGGCGGCGGCATCGCCGGTCGGATAGGTCTTGATCCACTCCACCCCGTCCTTCACGAGCTTGCGCACGGCGGTTCGCCCCTCGACCGGGCCGTTGATCAGCAGGATCAGCCCTTCCATGCCGAGCTTCAGATGCTCGGAGTTCCAGTCCATGAGTCCCCCCGCGCCGCAGATCTCGCGACCGCTGGCGGCGAGCCGGGGGCCGGGATGCACGTCCTTCTCGATCGCCTTCTTCAGCCAGACGTCGATGTTATGGAGGCTCCCTCCACTCCGCGCCGCCGTGTAGCCGCATTCGAGCGCGAGCCGGGCGTTCGCCGCCGCGAGCAAGGTCACGTATTCGACGGGATATTTGATGTCCAGGTCGGCCAGTTCGGCGACATTGAAATAGGTCGGGTGGTAGTGTGCCTCGACCAGACCGGGGAGGATGGTTCCGCCTTTCGCGTCGATTCGTTGGATATCGTCGGCTGGTTGAGGTGCTCCCGACGCCGGGCCGGCGTAGGTGATGCGTCCATCCTCGATCAGCACAGCGGCATCCGGAACCGGGGCCGATCCCGTGCCGTCGATGAGGTGTCCATTGGAGATGAGCAAACGGCCGGGGGCGTTTTGCATGATTCAATCCGCGGGCGAGGACCACGAAATCCGCGAGGGGATTCGATGGGCATTTTCGTCTTTGGGCGTATCCGAAGGGCGGTTGCACGAC
>CALKTZ010000133.1 GCA_937997355.1 uncultured Planctomycetales bacterium
GCAGAATCCAGAAGTGGATCGACACACTAAACCCCGTGGAACAGGAGGCCGAGGCCGCGCGACGATGACGAGCAACGATCCGGTGCCCGGGCGGTGGTGGCAAACCGGATCGCAGGGGGAGTTGTGGTTCCTTTTGCCCCCGAAAACGCCGCCAGCGATCCCCGGTGCCATGCGAACCACTGGGCGCAATCGTGTGGGCCTCCTGCCTGGTGGCAGGCCGTGAGTTGAGCACGGGGCCGGTTCGATTCCGGCGAGGCCCAATGGTTCAGAGATGTTCAACCGAGGAGATGAGAGAGATGGCAGTGCTCGAAATGACGCGGCGTCAAAAGGGTGCGATAAAGCGATTTCCCGACGAGGAATTTCTCGCTCAAGCGGTCAAGTCCGGTCGGTGTGTGACACAGTTTATTGGCCTGAAAGAACTCGGGAGGCCCGACACTCGGCTTCAGGCTCGCGTGGTCCATCTCGACATGGATCACGTCCGGATGCTTCACGAACTTCTCGAATCACAAGAAGACCTAGCGCCGATCGTCGTTTTCCAGGATGCATCCGGGAAGCTGATGATTGCCGATGGCTTTCATCGACATGAGACATACCGACGTCTAGGCAGGATCAATATCCCAGCCCACGTGATCCAAGGTACATGGGAAGACGCCATCGCCTACGCGGCGATGTGCAACCGCCGCTTGTCGCTCCCCCGAAGGAGAGGCGATGTCAAGAAAGCGGTGTTCATGCTCTTTGAGTTAAGCGAATGGTGGCACAAGAGCGACAGTCTGATTGCCAAGCATGTCGGCTGTTCTGCTCCTCCGGTAACAAGGTATCGCGCGGAATTCAGCAAGCTGAAGGACGTTCCAGTTCCCGAGCTTTTAATGACCAAGCGGGGCCTCAGGCGCCGATCGGATTACATTCCAGAAATCAAAGCCTACAAGGCTAAGCGAGGAAGACCGACGCTTACCGCCATGGTAGGCGGCAAGCAGATCCGTTTAGGGACTGACCCCGAAAAAGCCCCCGGCCTACTTCGCGAGGCGATGGTCAAGGACTCCGAAGACAATCGCCCGATTCAAATGAACCACTCGTGGTATTTCGACTTTCTCCGGGTTCGCGGAGTCACCTGCGAAACACTGCCGATTGAACGCGCGCTGAAGCACGGCCTTTGTTCATTGAAAGCCAGAGATGCCATCTTCACGTGGAGCAATCTTGATACCGTATCTGAGATCCCAACGATGGTCGGTCGGCTTGAGATCGCGAGGGACGCTTTAGGCCAAGACGTCTCGCTCTTCGTAATCTGCCCTTACGCTCGCCGAAACATGTCGCTCGCTCGACTTGTCACCGAAAAACGCGGTATTCGATTCGTGACGCCCGACGAGTTCGTCGAAATCCTGAAAAGCGAAGCCTCCGACGAAGGGGGCTCGCCATGCCCCTGAAACAACTCTCGCTCCTCGACGCCCCGCGCCCGATCCCGCCGAGCGATCCCAAGGTGAAACCCAAGGATCGCAGGCGGTTGCGGGGGCAGAAC
>CALKTZ010000134.1 GCA_937997355.1 uncultured Planctomycetales bacterium
AGCCTCTGGATCGCCGAGGGGCTGACCAGCTATTACGACCGCCTGTTCGTCCGCCGCGCGGGGCTTTGCAGCATCGAGGAGTATCTCGCGGGGGATGTGCCCCCCGATGGCGACAAGCCGATCGGCGAGATCGAGCGCCTTCAAACAACCCCCGGCCGACTGGTCCAGCCGCTGGAATCGGCGTCGTTCGACGCCTGGATCAAATACTATCGGCGCGACGAGAACACCGCGAACACGGCGGTGAGCTATTACATCAAGGGGGCGGTGGCGGGGTTCCTCCTCGACGCCCGGATCCGCGCGGCGACCGATGATCGCAAGAGCCTCGACGACGTGATGCGGCTGGCGTATTCACGATATTCGGGAGCCAAAGGGTTCACCCCCGAGGAGTTCCGGGCGACGGCGAACGAGGTGGCGGGGACCGACCTCTCGGCCTGGTTCCATCGCGCCCTCCAATCGACCGAGGAGTTGGATTACGCCGAGGCCCTTTCCTGGTGGGGGCTCCGATTCGCCCCGGTCAAGGATGAGGACGCCAAGGGGGGAGTCAGCGCCAAGCCTCCCAAGGCCTGGCTGGGGCTTGAAACCAAGGTGGAGGACGGGCGGCTGGTGGTGGCCGTCGTGAAGCGAGAAACCCCGGGCGTGGAGGCGGGCTTCAACGTCGGTGATGAGATCATCGGCATCGGCGACGACCGGATTCGTCCGGGCCAGTGGTCGAAGAAGATGGAGTTCTTCCGGCCCGGCGACAAGCTTTCGGTCCTGATCGCGCGCCGCGACCGGCTGATCCGCATCCCCGCCACCTTCGGCCAGGAACCCCCCAAGCGCTGGACCCTGGAACTCGACCCCAAGGCCGATGACGCCCAGAAAGCCCACCGCGCCGCCTGGCTGAGAGATTGAGTTGAACATCGGCCAGTGCGGCGAGTTGGAAACTCGTTCATCAAGGGCAGCTCGCGTCGAAGAACCCCCCTGTATCCCTTCCTCATTCTTTTAATATATATTAATATATTAAACTGATTATGTTTTTGGCCCGACACAGGTCGCCGCGCAAATCCTCGTGAAATCGATCAAGCGTACCGTCCTTCTTCCAGGTAGCGAAGTAGCCATAAACCGCCTTCCGGTGGGGGAATTCATGGGGCAACTCCGCCATTGGCAGCCGGTGCGGACCAGATAGAGTATTGCGTTGACGATTTCGCGTTCCTCATACTTGGCGGGGCCGCCGCCGGGTCTCGGGGCCGGGATGAATCGCTCGACCTGAGCCCATTGGGGATCGGTCAAGTCGGTCTGGTAGGCGAGGCGTGTTGTTGGGTCCAGGCCTCAACCCCAGGTCATGCTTTTTAGACAAGCTCTTGGAGAAAGAAGATCATGGCAAAGTATCTAATTTCATTCCCCAGTGCTGCAATGAAAGTCCCCGACAGTGAGTGGGAGGCGGTGGGTCGAGACTCTCATGCCGTGATACGCGAGGCGAAGGCAGCGGGCGTCTACGTTTTCGGCGGTGGCATTGATGAAACAGTACCGGCCGTCCTGGTTTCGGCCGATGGCTCGGTCGCCGAGGGAGGCTACCCGTGGGCGCCTCCGCTCAATGGTGGATTGCTTGTACTCGAGCTGCCTTCAAGTAAGGAGGCTATCGCATGGGCCGCACGTATCGCGAAAGCGTGTCGCTGTGATCAGGAGCTTCGAGTATTCGGGTTTGATCCAGAGTCGTGAGGTCGGAGTGTTGGTCCGCTCGTCTTGCATCGTCAAGGACTGCTGAAAAAATCTGAAAGTCTAGTCAGAGGAGGACGCAAAGTGATGGAACCGTTCACAGCCGGTTCCGGCAGGCCCAGCTCGATAGGCGAGAGGCATGATACCAATTAAAAATTAAATTGTATAGATTATTTAACTATTGGCAAGTCATCCCAGCTCGTCGTGAAATGCCCCGACTTCATGTTGCGGGCCATCGCCCACTCCCGCCGCACGCCGGAAGCGGCGTAGAACACCGTGTCGCGGCCCATGCGGCGGTTGATCGCATCGACCGCCTTCATCAACCGGCGGCTCCTGGCCGGATCGCGGACGTCGAACAAATCGCCCTGATGCTCGCCGTCGCCGGTCAGCTCGGTAAGCATGACGCCGCATTTGCTGTAATGGATGCCGGGCCGGAAGATCCGGGCCAGGGCCAGGCAAGCGTGATGGATCAATTCGGCGGTGTCGCTGGTGGCGTGAGGGAGCTGGAAGCTGGCCTGATTGCCGTAATACGCCTCCTTGTCGTCGAACGGGCTGTTGTGCAGGAAAACCGTCATCTGCCCGGCCTGGCGGCGGTCGCGCCGCAATTTCTCGCCGATGCGGGCGACGTAAGAGACCAGGGCTTCCCGCACCGGCTCGATTTCGGTGAGGCGATGGCCGAACATGCGGGATACGATCAAGGCTTTGCGGGGCGGCGGGGCCAGCTCCAGCGGGATGCAGGAGACGCCGCGCAGCTCGAAGGCGGTGCGTTGGCCGACCACGGTGAAATGCCGTTGCAGCCAGTCGTCGGATTTCTTGTTGAGGTCCAGGGCGGTGGCGATGTTCAGGCCGGCGAGCTTGGCTGCCAACCGCCTGCCGATGCCCCACACATCGCCGATGGCGATCTGTGATAGGGCTTCCCGCCGGGCGTCGGGCGATATCAGCGAACAGACGCCGCCGGAGCCGGGCTGCCGCTTGCCGAAGCGATTGGCGGCCTTGGCCAGCGTCTTGGTCGGGCCGATACCGACCGACACCGGAATACCCGTCCATTGTTCGACCGTGCGGCGGATCTCGGCGGCGAGGGGGGGCAATGCCGCCTCGTCGATGCCCCCCAGGTCGAGGAACGCTTCATCGATGGAATAGATTCTTACCGCGGGGGCGAGCGATTCGAGCGTCTGCATCACCCGCCGGCTCATGTCGCCGTACAAGGTATAGTTGCTCGAATAGACGGCGATGCCGTGCCGCTCGATCAGCGGCCGGGCCTTGAAATACGGCTCGCCCATGGTGACGCCGAGGGCCCT
>CALKTZ010000135.1 GCA_937997355.1 uncultured Planctomycetales bacterium
CCTGCCCCTCGCCGACCGCGCGACCATCGCCAACATGGCGCCCGAATACGGCGCGACCTGCGGCATCTTCCCGATCGATGCCGAGACGATCCGGTATCTCGTCCTCACGAGCCGGCCGACTTCGACGATCCAACTGGTCGAGGCCTATTACAAGGCCCAGGGGATGTTCCACGCCCCGGGCGCGGCCGAGCCGCTGTTCTCCGACACGTTGGAGCTGGACCTCGCCACGGTGGAGCCGAGCCTGGCCGGCCCTCGACGCCCGCAAGATCGCGTCTTGCTCAAGGACTCGAAGGCCAACTTCCGAACGGCCCTCAAGGAATTGAAGGAGGCGCATCCGGCCAAGGCCAAGTCGGCGTCATCCTTGAACGTGGTCGAGCCGAGCGAGCCCGCGCCGGCCTCCGCCAATGGCGAGGTGCATGTCGAAGACGGCTCGGTCGTCATCGCCGCGATCACGAGCTGCACGAATACGTCCAATCCGTCCGTGATGGTGGCCGCGGGGATTCTGGCCCGGAAGGCGGTCAAGCGAGGGTTGCAGACCAAGCCGTGGGTGAAGGCCAGCCTCGCCCCCGGCTCAAAAGTGGTCACCAGTTATCTCAAGGACGCCGGGCTCGACGCCGATCTCGACAAGCTCCGGTTCAACCTGGTGGGTTACGGCTGCACCACCTGCATCGGCAACTCCGGCCCGCTGCCGACCGCGATTTCCGAGGCCATTCAAAAAGACGATCTGGTCGCGGTGGCCGTCCTGAGCGGAAATCGCAACTTCGAAGGCCGGATCAATGCCGACGTCCGGGCCAATTACCTCGCCTCGCCCCCCCTCGTGGTGGCCTATGCCCTCGCCGGCACGATGGACATCGACTTCCACTCCGAGCCCGTCGGCACCTGCTCGGACGGCAAGCCGGTCTTCCTGAAGGAGATCTGGCCCACCCAGGCCGAGATCCAGGAAACCATCCTGAACTCGGTCCGCTCCGAGATGTTCGGCGGCGAATACAGCGAGGTTTTCCACGGCGACGAGCGATGGAATACGCTCCCGGTCCCGACCGGCGATCTCTACGAGTGGGATTCCTCCTCGACCTACGTCAAGAATCCCCCGTACTTCGACGGGATGCCCCCGACCCCGCCCCCCGTCTCGCCGATCCTGAACGCGCGAGTCCTCGCCGTCCTGGGCGATAGCATCACCACCGACCACATTTCTCCCGCCGGCTCGATCAAGGCGCAGAGCCCGGCCGGGAAGTATCTGACCGACCGCGGCGTCCCCGTCTCCGAGTTCAACTCCTACGGGGCAAGACGAGGCAACCATGAGGTCATGGTCCGCGGGACGTTCGCCAACATCCGACTCCGGAATCGGCTCGCCCCCGGCACCGAGGGGGGATTCACCCGCTATCGCCCCGACGGAGAGGTGACGACGATCTTCGAGGCTTCGGAACGTTATCAGGCCGCCGGTGTGCCGCTGATCATCCTGGCGGGCAAGGAATATGGTTCCGGGTCGTCTCGCGATTGGGCGGCCAAGGGTCCGAAATTACTCGGAGTGTCGGCGGTGATCGCCGAGAGCTACGAGCGAATCCACCGTTCCAATTTGGTTGGAATGGGCATCTTGCCGCTCCAGTTCCAGGCCGATCAGAATGCGGAAACCCTTGGCTTGACTGGAGAAGAGGTTTTCTCGATCCAGACCTTGCCCGCATTGATCGCCGATCGGCTGGAGTCCGGCCGGGATCTCGATGTTCATTATCAGCGACCCGATGGTACCACCGGACAATTCCCTGTCATGGTGCGGATCGACACGCCTCAAGAAATCCGATATTATGAGAATGGTGGGATTCTTCCCTACGTCCTCCGACAATTACTGTCAGGGGGAAGTTCCACCCCCGCAACTGGTCAATGAGTGGAAATCGGCGATTTGTCGGTTGATCCCAACGACCGTGGTCGCCCCGCGACTCCCCGCGCGGGGCAGAATATCGGTTTTCGTCGGACGGCAAGTTCCGACTCGCTGAAATCCGGTTGATTTGCGAACTTGCCGTCGCTCTTTAGGAATTTCGTCTCTCGCGATCGAACCCCGCCTGGTACGAGCTACGGAACATTGGGTGAAGGAATTTGGTTGAAGCGGTCTCGTTCATGATCACACGGACAGTGGTCCGCGAAGTCGCCTCCGCCCTCCTCCGGACTGGTTGGCGGTCGAATGGATCATTCCGGTTGTCAGCCCTTCATGCCGACCCGCCTGGACCGGGAAAAGAACCATCAGGCGTCTGACTGAAAAATTTGAATCGATTGAAGCAATTTTGAAATGGATCTTGGGCAATTTCCCGGGAAAGTTGTTGAAGGGCTGGGTTGCGAAGGTTGGGCCCGGCCGAGACGTCAATCGAGACGTTTTCATCGCAGCGAGTCTTCCCGGAAAATTGCCGCACTCTGCATCCACTCAGGAGTTGGATGAAATGGCCCAACTGCAAGCTGAAGCGAAGTCGATCGTCGATCGTGACCAGGCAGTCTCCTGGCTCAGGCAAATGATGCTGATCCGCCGATTCGAAGAACGGGCGGAGATGCTCTATCAAAAAGGGAACAAGATCGGCGGCTTCTTCCACCAGTACAGTGGGCAGGAGCCGGTCGCAGTGGGCTCGATCGGCGTCCTCCGGGATGACGACTACGTGATCACCGCCTACCGGGATCACGGCCATGCCCTGGCCCGCGGGATGTCGGCCAACTCCGGGATGGCCGAGCTTCTCGGCAAGGTCACCGGCTGCTCGAAGGGGAAGGGGGGGTCGATGCACTTCTTCGACGCCCCTCGCGGGTTCCTCGGCGGCCATGCGATCGTCGGCAGCCATATTCCGGTCGCGGCCGGGGTCGCCTTCGCCAGCAAGTATCGCGGCGAGGATCGCGTCTGCATCTGCTACATGGGGGACGGCGCGATCAACCAGGGCTCGATCCACGAAGCCTTCAACATGGCCTCGCTCTGGAAGCTGCCGGTCATTTACGTCGTAGAAAACAACATGTATGCGATGGGGACGTCGCTGGCCCGCTCCTCGGCGGTGACCGACCTGACGATCCGCTGCGGCACCGCCTACGGGATCCCCGGGATCGCGATCAACGGCAACGACATCGAGCTGATGGCGGAGACGACCCTGGAGGCGGCCAACCGCGCCCGGGCAGGCGAAGGGCCGACCTTCATCGAGGCGCAAACCTACCGCTACAAGGGGCACTCGATCAGCGACCCCGGCAAATACCGCCAGCGTGACGAGCTCGATAAGGCGATCCAGAAAGACCCGATCGTGCAGTATCAGAATATCCTGAAAGAGCGCGGCTGGATCGACGACGATCAAATCGAAAAGATGTTCGACGAGGTCAAGCAGGAGATCGAGGAGAGCATCGAGTTCGCGGAACAGAGCGAGCCGACTCCCTTGAGCATGCTGTACGACGATATAACGACGGGCCCCTACATCCCGCAGGAGTGATCATGGCCGTTCTTACCTTTCGCGAAGCCCTCAACCAGGCGATGACCGAGGAAATGGATCGCGACGATCGCGTCTTCCTCATGGGGGAGGAAGTCGCCCAGTACGACGGCGCCTACAAGGTCAGCCAGGGGATGCTCAAGCGATTCGGACCCGACCGCGTCATCGACACGCCGATCTCCGAGGAGGGATTCGCGGGGATCGGGATCGGCGCGGCGATGGTCGGGCTCCGCCCGATCATCGAGTTCATGACGTTCAGCTTCAGCCTGGTGGCCATCGACCAGATCATCAACAACGCCGCCAACATGCGCTACATGAGCGGCGGCCAGTTCTCGGTCCCGATGGTCTTCCGAGGAAGCTCGGGGATGGCGGGTTGCCTCGCCGCGACCCACTCGCACCGGCTGGAGTCGTTCTATTCGCACATCCCGGGGCTCACCGTGGTGATGCCCGGGACACCGGCCGACGCCAAGGGGCTGCTCAAGAGCTCGATCCGGTCGGATGACCCGGTCATCTTCATCGAGCATGAAGTGCTCTACCACGAGAAGGGGGAAGTCCCCGAGGGGGAGCACCTCGTGCCGATCGGCAAGGCCGACGTCAAGCGAGAGGGCTCCGACGTCACCCTCATCACCTATTCCCGAATGGTCAAGACGACCCTCGCCGCGGCCGAGAAGCTCGCCGCCGAGGGGATCAACGCCGAGGTGATCGACCTCCGGACCACCCGCCCCCTCGACATGGACACGCTGATCAACTCGGTCGTCAAGACCCATCGCGCGGTCATCGTCGAGGAAGATTGGCCGTATTGCGGCCTCGGCGCCGGCATCTCCGACCGCATCACCCGGCAGATTTTCGACGAGCTCGACGCCCCGATCCTTCGCGTGACCACCAAGGATGCGCCGATCCCCTACAACCGGGAACTGGAAGCCTCGATGCTCCCGTCCGTCGATCGGATCATCGCATCCGTCAACGAAGTCCTCTATCGCTGATACTTCGCAGGAAAGGATCGGAGGCTGTGCCATCGTGGCCGTCCTCCGATCCTTTCCGCGTTTCGTTCGGCGGGCAAGGGCTTGCTGATTCGGATACAATTGCTTTGTGCCGGGGGGCCATTTCGCTCGAGCTTCAGACGTCTTGAGGCCCCTCCGATCCGTGGATCACTGTCTAGAATCGAATCGACCAGGGAGAACTGACGTGCCGATCGAAGTCACGATGCCCAAGCTGAGTCCCACGATGGAATCCGGGATCATCACGCAGTGGCTGATCAAGGTCGGAGACCAGGTGAAGGAAGGGGACGCCCTGGCCGACATCGAGACCGATAAGGCCACGATGCAGATGAAGTCGTACGACGACGGGGTGGTCGCCCATCTCGATCATCAGGCTGGAGACGAGGTCGCCCTCGGGGAGCGAGTCCTGGTCCTCGCCAAGAAGGGGGAAGACCCGAAGCAGGTCGCCGCCTCGCTGGGATCCGGCAACGGCCAGTCGGCTCAGAAAGCCGCCCCGGCACCGGAGAAGAAGGGGGAGGCGAAGCCCGCGGAAGCCGCACACGGCCAATCCGCGAGCGACAACGGTCAGCCGGAGGAGCCGGAGGAGGCCCACGAGGAGGCCCCTGGCGGCCGGGTCCGGTCGAGCCCGCTGGCCCGCAAGGTCGCGGCCGAGGCGCACGTCGACCTCGGCAAAGTTCAAGGCTCCGGTCCGAGCGGCCGGGTG
>CALKTZ010000136.1 GCA_937997355.1 uncultured Planctomycetales bacterium
CGAAGCGATCGTCGCTCGCCAATGCGGCCTGGAAGTCCTCGCATTCGCCCTCGTGACGAACGCGGCGGCGGGCGTGACCGGCGAAACGATTACCCATGAAGAGGTGATCGAGCAGGGAGAAAAGGCCCGCCCGATCCTCGGCGGGCTGATCACCGGAGTGATCGAGCGTCTCCAGCGAGATTCCTAACCACTTTGGTCGCAGGTAGTTCGGCCGTTTCAGGGCCGATCCGTCCGGGAGCGAGCGACGAAGACGCGGGTCGTTGCGATTCCGCCTCGTCAGCTTGCGACCGGGGATGCATGTCGATATATTCGATATCGTAGGTCTCACCCTCAAATGCGACGCCCCTCCTCTCCTGGGGGATTCTCCGAAGCATGCCCGCGTTCCCGGACCCGACGACTATTCCGCTGCTCCTGGCCCGGGTCGCCTCCGAAACGGATGCCGACGCCTGGCGCGCGTTCGTGGAGCGTTATCGGCCGTTCGTGAACGGCCAGTGCCGCCGGGCGGGCTTGCAACCGGCCGATGCCGACGAGATCTGCTCGCGCGTCCTCGCCAGCCTCGCGGTCGCGATGTCGGGTTTCGTCTACGACCCGGCCCGGCGGTTTCGCGGTTATCTGAATGTGGTCGTCCGCAACGCGATCCACGCCTACTGGCGCGAGCTCGCCCGCCATCCCGGCTCGGTCGGCTCGGGAATTCCGGACTTGCTCGACGGCCTGGAATGGGTCGAGATGCCCTCGATGATCGCGGACCTGGCGGAAGAGCTTGACGAGAGAGTATCCGCCGACGTCTCGGCGCTCCAGCTTGCCACGGCCCGTATCACAAGCCGCGTCTCGGCCGATACCTGGCAGGCCTTCTGGCGAACCGGGTTCGAATGCGCTCCCGCCGCGGTGGTCGCTCGGGAACTGGGCAAGAGTGTCGCGGCGGTCCACATGGCCAAGAATCGCGTCATCCGGATGCTACGGGCCGAGGTCGATGCGCTCCCGGACACCGCCTGAGGGAAATTCCGTGGTCCCTTGCCCGGCCGAGGACAGGCTTGTCGCCCTGCTGGACGAGGCCCTGACGCCCGGTGAATTCGGGGCGATCGAAGCTCACGTCGGCGAATGTACCACCTGCCAGGCAGCCCTGGAACGACTCAACGCATTCTCCTGGGGGGAGATTCGGCCGTCGAGCGTCCACTCCACCGCCTCATCTCGTTCAGCCGGCCCGCTCCCCCAAATTCCCGGCTTCAAGATCCTGGAAGAAATCGGGCGAGGGGGACATGGGGTCGTCTTCCGAGCAATCGACCGAGGGCTGGATCGGGTGGTCGCGCTGAAGATGATCCGGCATGGTGCACTCGCGAGCGACGCCGAATCCCGCGGGTTTCTGAAAGAAGCACGTGCCGCCGCCCGCATTCGCCATCCTCATATCATCCCGATTTACACCGTTGGAGAACACGAGGGCCAACCCTATTTCACCATGGAGCTGGCCCGGGGAGGCAACCTCAACCGGCGGTTGCCCGAAACGGGACTGTCGGACGTCCGAGAGGGAGCGCGACTCGTCGAGCAACTTGCGCTCGCCGTCCATCATGCTCACGAGTGCGGCGTCGTCCATCGCGACCTCAAGCCCGCGAACATCCTCCTCGCAGACGACTCGCTCGGCGACCCCAGGATCGCCGACTTCGGGATCGCCCGTGTCGCCGGCGCACCCCCGGGCCGAACTCCGACGGGCATGCCGCTCGGCACGCCCGGGTACATGGCCCCGGAATTGATTTCCGGAACATCCCAGGGAGACGGCATCACCGCCGACGTCTTTTCTCTTGGCGCGATCCTGTACGAATTGCTCATGGGTCATCCCCCGTTTCGCGGGAAGACCCCGTTTGAAACCCTCCTCCTGACGAGGTCCGGGGAGCCGACTCCTCCAACTCGGGTACGTCCCGATCTCCCCCGATCCCTGGAGACGATTTGCCTGAAGTGTTTGCGCAACCGTCCCGAAGATCGTTATCAGGCCGCGTTCGATCTGGCCGACGACCTCCGTCGTTTTCTGAACGATGAGACGGTCCACGCTTCCAACAAGCGCGAGAAACGCCGGCATGCGGCAAGCCTCTCGTTGGTGCTGGTTCTTGTTCTCGCCTCGGCGTGGGGGGGATGGTGGCTTCTCCGCCGTCCGAATGCTCTGCCGGAAGGGGCCGTCGGCGTGATCCGGCCGGCCCGGCCCGAGGGTGTCGGATCGCTCCCGAATTCGCTCGGTTTCGCGGCACTCGCCGATCGGCTTGCCGAAGGAGGTGGTGACCGAGAATCGCGGCTCCGATCCGCCGGGCTCCTCCTGAACCTCGTCGCGAAAGACACGGAAGCCGCCTCGAATCTCAAGACCCGGCTGGAGGAGCTGGCCGCCGCGACTCCCGAGACGACCGTCGTGGCGCGTGCTCGGCGCGTGGGTAACCTGGCCGCCCCGCTCATCCTCGCCGGAGATGAGCGTTTCGCGCGACCGCTCCTCTCCTGGTCGTCGACCCCGACCGCCCGCACCAGCTTGATCGCCATCCTGGGGGGTGAGTGCGGCGATCTTCGGGGGCTCCTTCTGAACCGAGCCGTCAAGGAGTCCGACCCCGGGGTTTGCCAGGCTCTCCTGCTCGCAATCGGGAGGGCGGGTCCGTACCCCGCCCAATCCGCGGAGACCGAGCGGAACGCCGCGATCCAATCGCTTGTGGACCTCTACCGAGAAGCCCCCGATCCCGGAGTCCATGGCGCGGCCGAGTGGACGCTCAGGCAATGGAACCGGCTCGATCGCCTTCGCCTGGAACGCAATCTGCTGGCCGATGCCCGCTTGAAACAAAAGGGCGAAGGGGACCGAAACTGGTACATCGGGCCTCATCGGAACACCCTGGCTCTCCTCCGGCCCCCCGTGGGACGCCCTTTCGCGATCGGAACCCATGAAGTCAGCGCCCTCCAGCTCGAAGAGTTCCTCCGGCTGCATCCGAACTATCGGCCGCGACGGGTTCGGGGGGGCAATCCGGCATGCCCGGTGCCCCTCTTCATGGCCCGGGCCTACTGCAACTGGCTGAGCGTTTGCGATGGCCTCGGTAAAGAACTCTGCTACGCGCCGGGGCCGGGAGACTCATACGAGCCGGTTCCGAACGATCGGGAACGGCGGGGTTATCGACTCCCGACCGAGGAAGAGTGGCGATTCGCATGTTTCGGGGAATCGGCGACTCCGTTCCCGTACGGCCACGGCGAGGAATTCTTCGCGGCTTACGGATTCGCCTCCGCGATCAATCCTCAAAACGTCGGCCGGCTGATGCCGAACGATCGGGGGCTTTTCGACATGCTGGGGAATGCTTGCGAATGGTGCGAACGTCCCGGAGCGGCATTTCCCACGGCATGCGGCGGCTCCTATCTCTTCCCTCCCGCGACCGTTTCGGCCCTCTGCACCGATCCGAACGTCCATCCCGAGGCGGGACGTTCGATCGGCTTCCGAGTGGCGCGGACCTGGCGCTGAACGGTGCGCTCGCTTCAGCAAGAAGGATTCGGTTCTGTCAGGCGTTCCGGGCACGCTCCCGGAGTTTATCGACGAGCGAGGAGACGTCGTAACCTCGGATGTCTTCCACCACTTCGTCCGCGCCGGCATCCCACATCGCCCGGGCGGGGTGGCTCGTGGTCAATCCGACCGCATACATCCCGGCCGCCTTCGCGGCCTGAATCCCGACGGGCGCGTCTTCGAACACGACCGAATGGATCGGTTCGACCCCCGATTTTCGTGCCGCCACCAGGAAGACCTGCGGGTCGGGCTTTCCTCGGGTGATGTCCTCGACCGAGGCGATCGCGGCGAACCGGCCGTCCAGGCCGCACTCGTGGACGGTGAGTTCAAGGTTGGGCCGGACGCCGCTCGACCCGATCGCCAGCCTGGCGCCCGCGGCGGTCAGCGCGTCGAGGAGCTCGCGAATCCCGTCCATCAGGGAGATTTTCCCCGTCGCGGCGGCTCGATAGCAGACCTCCTTGCGATCGGAGTACTCCTTCATCTCCTCCGGAGAGATCGCGTCTCCCTTGAGGAGCTGGAAGATGCTGGCGTTGGTCATGCCGAAGGTCTTGTGGATGAACTCGGGGTTCAGGTCGAGGCCGGTTTCCCTGCCCAGGTCGAGCCACGCTTGTTGATGAAACGCGAGCGTATCGACGAGGACGCCATCGTGGTCGAAGATCGCAAGGAGCGGGGTGGACGCGGACGCGGCATCGGACGCACTGGGCACGGATCGAATCCTTGAAATGAAGGAATGGAAGGAAGGCGTGCCGGGCTTCGTGCCCTGATGGGAATGAGGCACGAGCCCGGGTGCTGTGGGAGGGTTGACGTTACTCAGTCGACTTCGGGGATCGTTTCGAGCAGGTGGGCCAGGCGGTGGAAGTCGGAGCCTCGCTCGATATAACGAACGACTGTGACCAGCGTTTCGGGGTCGACGAGCGTGTCGAACGGCACGTAATGCAGGTTGAGCTGACCGGAGACGGAGATCAGGACGCCGTCGAGCACCTTCTCGGCCAGGGCCAGGTAAGCCCCGACGCCGAGCTGGCTGCCGAGGATGACATCGAATGCGTGCGGGACCGCGCAACGCGCCTCGTAGCCGAGCTGGACCGCGACCACCCGGCGCTTCTTGCCGGTCGCCTTGGTGTAGGCGGCGTTGACGTGCTCAATGAGGATGTTCGCGAGGTTCGATTGCGAGAGGGAAAGGTGGCCGTGATCGTCGAAGGTGGCCCCTTCCAGGTCCTTCGCCGGCAGGAATTGGGCGAGGCCCTCCGCCAGGACGATGACGCCGAACTCCTTGTTCTCCTTCTCGCGCGCCAGCATCGTCTGCACGATCCGCCCGATCACCTTGTCGAGATTCATGATCCTGCGGGTGATCGTCTCCCCCTTCGAATCCTTGACCGTCTCCGAGGTCATGTATTCGTCGGTGAGGTCCTCGATGCTCAGGACGAGGCTCGCCTCCCCGGCGATGGCCACGCCATACGCGAGCCAGCCGGCGCTTCGGCCCATGCTCTCGGCGAGGAAGTAGATGCGGTTCGCCTCGGCGTCGGCCAGCAGGTTGCGGATCTCGTTGGCAAGGAAGTCGACCGCAGTGAAATAGCCGAAGGTGAAGTCGATCCCTCGGTAATCGTTATCGATCGTCTTGGGGACGTGGACGACCCGAATCCGCTTCGCGTCGGCGGGGAGATGATCCTGGAACCGTCTGAACTTGTTGGCCGTTTTCAGCGTGTCGTCGCCGCCGATGGAAACCAGGGCGTCGACCCCCAGCGAGGTCAACGCGCGGTGGACGGTGGCCAGATGCTTGGTCCGCTCGGCGTCGTTCAGGTGGCTCGGGTGCGAGACGTCTTTCCCCGGATTGGCCCGCGCCGTCCCGATCAGGATTCCTCGCGTGTTCCTCGACCGCTTGAGCGTGGTGTGATCGAGCGTGATGTAATCCTTCCCCTTGACCAGGGGCCGCTTGTCGCCGAACTCCATGAGGTTCGAGTAGCCGTTCATGATGCCGACGACTTCGATGCCATTCTTGAGGAACGAAGCAGCGGCGGTCGAGATCACCGCATTGGCCGCGGGGGCGGGGCCGCCGGCGAACAAGATCGCCACGCGACGAATTGGGGTGGAAGATCCTGTCGAGGAGGCGGACGCGCCGGCTTGCGATGCGGTTGAGGGGGATGACATAACTCGGCTCCGATCCCTTTCCTTCTATTCGGTTGAGTTTCAACGAGGACGTTGAAACTCAAGAAACCATCATTTTCGAAGAATCTCGGGGGGCAATTTGGGATTGAGAGGCCCGACACGCCGAAATTCATCATTGTTCGATTGGATCGTTAGCAACACTAACGTCCCGTCGCACGGGCGACAACGCCAGTCCGCGAGCCCAGCCCCGGCGGTCCCGTCATGGCGAACCTCGATCCTCCGGCCGGATTTCGCATCTTTAGGCGAGATCGAACGAGCTCTTCGAGCTGATCGAGCGAGCCGTCCCGGCGGCCGTGCGAGATCGCCAGGATACGCCCGTCCGCATCGATGATGAAATGCAAGGGAAGCTCCTCCGGCTCCGCGCCGAAATCGCGGCAGGTCTCCGGAGAAGCCAGATAGACCGGAAATTTCAGTCGCTTCGAGGCGACTTCCGAATGCACCCCCCTGGGGTCGTCGGTTGCAATCGCGGAGACGAGCAACGCAAATCCCGGGTCTCCTTCAAACCTCTTCCAAATTCGTTCGAGCTGCCTGAAATCGCGCCGATCCTCGGGGGATTTCACCGACCAGAATGTGAGCCAGAGGACCCGGTTCCGAAGGCCGAGCATGACGATCGGTTCCTGGCCTTCGAGGTCGTTCAATCGGATCAGCGGGGCGATGTCCCCGACGACGAGGGAGGGCGGCTTCTCTTTCGGGCCGAAGCGGATCCAGGCACTCCCCAGAAGGAAGATCACCGTGAAGCCGAGCATCACGGCGTTCAGCAGATCGGGACCTCGACGCCGACGCGATGTAAACGGCGTTTCTCGCTCTGACAGTTCTTCCATAAAAGTTCCGAAAAAGCGTCTCGACCCGGGCGAGGAAGGTTCAACGTCCGTCAATTCATCGATCGAGCATCGTCGGCCTCAAGATCACGACCGTGTCGATTTCAGTCCGTACACCCTCGGGGATTTGAAGCTCAAACCCGCCGGCAACCTGTTTCATCATGAGGGGGATCTCATTGCCGAGCAATGTCGCGTTGAAGAACTCGAATCCCATCGGAAGAACGAGCGGCGTCTTGAGTTTGGCCGGATCAACGTGCAGGAAGATTCCGGTCGGGCGAGACGAGGAGCCTTCGGCCAACGATACGCCCCAACTTGCCGGAGGGATGGGACCCTTGCGAGTTTTGTAAAAGGCGGGGCCGATGATCTTCAGGCGGTTCCCCAACTCCTTGAGCCGCTCGACGGGCTCCGCCGCGATCGCGCCATCCGGGCTCGCATTCACGACGAGGAGTGTGTTGGTCCCCTCCCCCGCCCGATCGAGGAGCCCGCGCAGGAGATGCACCAGGGGGTGGAGAGGAGCATTTCGAGGCGCATGGTTTTCCGAGACGGCGATGGGAAGGCCGGACTCGCCCGGTCGAGATGAACGGCCCTCCACATTTTTCACAAGCAATTCGGCCATTCCGGCGGAACTCTGATCAGAGAACCAGAAATCCGCTCCTTCGAAGCGGTGTGTCCTGGGATCGATCCCGATGAGCGCGCCGGGTTGAAGCTCTCGGATGATCCGGTAGGTACTGGCGAGATCCCAATCGGCGTCGGGCCGATCCCAGAAGCCTTCGAGTCGAATCCCGCCGATCTCGCCATACTTCGTGCAAAGCTCGCGGATCTGGCCCTGATAATAGGCGAGGTAGCGGGGCCATTCCCCTTGATCGGGGCGACCGGCGGAACGTCCGGTCTTTCCTCGGGGGAAATAGTCGGGATGGTGCCAGTCGAGGACGGAATAATTGAGGAAGAGCCTGATCTGGTGTTTCCGGCAGGCTTCCGCCAGGTCCTTGAGGGGATCTCTGGCATAAGGCGTGGCGCCCGTCGCGTCGAAGGGGGTCAGCTTGCTGTCGAACAGGCAGAAGCCATCGGGGCGCTTGGCATCGACGCTCAGATAGTTCGCTCCGGCAGCTTTCGCCAGGAGCACCCACGATTCGGCGTTGAAGCGGGTCGCCGTGAATCGGCCGAGAAGCTTTTCATACTGCTCGATCGGCAGCTTTTCCCGCTCCATGACCGACGCCCCTTTGCCCAGGAGCGAGTCGAGCCCCCAATGGATGTGCAGGCCCAGCCGGGCGTCTTCAAACCAACGCTTCGCCTCCCCGATCGGCTTGCTGGATACGTCGGAAGTGGAGTCTTGCATTCCTCGCGCGGTCCCCCCGATTGAAATCGAGGCCGCGACGAGCAAAGCCGAGAAGAGTGACATCCCTCGGTAAACCTTGAGGGAACGCCGATAGTTCGGAGTTGGATCCATGCCCGACACTCCGTGGGATCGTGGTTCGAGAGGAGAAATACCGACAAGGAATCGATCTCGCCAAACCGTTCCATCAACGATCGAGTATCTCGCAACGTGGATGCGTTGTCGACCACGGAGCGAGACTTCTCAATTCTCGGGGCCGGGAAGCCGGATGATCCGTTTGCCGCGAAGCTGATCGGCGTGCCCAGGCCTCCGAACCGAGGGGCTCGCCTTGTCGGAAACCCCCGATTTCCTCATACTGATTCAGGTTCAGGGATTCCGCAGCGACCCGCGATGATTCGCTGATGGATTGCCAGGGGAGGGTTTTCCGAGCGATGTCAGTCCAGTTCGCCGTACTCGCCAGTGGGTCGCGGGGCAACTCGACATTCATCCAATCCCGGGGCCGGGGGGTTTTGATCGACGTCGGCCTCGGGCCTCGCGTGCTTCGAGAGCGGCTCCTTTCGGTCGGGGCGGACTGGGACCGGCTGTCGGCGGTCATCCTCACGCATACGCACCGCGACCACATCGACATCGCCACGCTCCGAACCCTCGCAACCTGGCGGATTCCGTTCTATTGCCACTCGGGCCATTGCGATGATCTCGCCGAGACCCAGGGGTTCCAGGCGTTGCACGGCCTGGGATTGGTCCGCGAGTTCGATCTCTACCCGTTTCTTCTCCCGAACGGTTTTCGG
>CALKTZ010000137.1 GCA_937997355.1 uncultured Planctomycetales bacterium
CCCCGCCGATCCCCCCGTCCCCGCCGACGCGCCCGGTCGCCGTGTTGGAGGTCAGGCTGCTGGAGCCGCCGTTGAAGACCGCACGGCCCACGTTGAAGAGGCCGCCGCCGATCCCCGAGCCCGACGATCCGCCGGTCCCGCCATTCCCCGCCGTGCCGGTGCCGCCCGATCCCACGCCTCCGCTGACGCTGCCGTCGTCATTGCCGCCGACCCCGGCGTTGGCATCGCCGCCGATCCCGCCGGCTCCCCCCCGGCCGCCGACCGCCGCGTTGTCCTGGAATGTCGAGGCGGTGACACGCAAGGTCGCGCCCCCCAGATTGGCGATCCCTCCGCCGAAACCATTGCCCCCTTGCCCGCCGGCGCCTCCATCCCCGCCGGTGACCGACTGGCCGTTCGCGCCCAGACTCCCGGCATTCCCCGAAACACTATTCCCCGCGCCTCCGTCCCCGCCATTGCCGCCGATGGCCTGGTTCCCGGTCAGGACGCTCCGCGACAGCACTAGTAACCCCGCGTTGAAGATGCCGCCTCCATAGGCGTCGGTCCCGTTGCCCCCGGCCGTGCCGGCGGGGTTCGCCGTCGTGCCGTTGAGCCCGTCGGCACCCCGCGCACCGTTGGCGATGTTGTTGCGCACCTGAACCGAGGCCAGCCCGAGCCGGCCCAGGTTGCGAATCCCGCCTCCCGAGCCTGTCACGAACCCGCGCTGAACCGTCAGGTTGGACAGGGAGAGTTTCACCCCATGGACGTCGAGCACCCGGTCGAGGTTGTTCCCGTCGATGATCGTCCGGCTCGCCCCCTTCCCCTTGATGGTGACGTTCCGCGTGATGTCGAGATCGCCGGTGAGCCCCGCGTCCTCCCCCGCGCCGGCGATCGTGAGCCGGAATACGCCGCGAGGCAGGATGATCGTGTGGGGTCCCGCCTGCGCATTGGCCGCCATGATGGCCGATCGGAGCGAAACGTGCCCCGTCGCGTCCTTGCCGCGTCTCAGGTCGACGGCCACCGTGTCGAGCGCGGTATTCACCCGGAAGGTCGACAGCACCACGCGCCCTTCGAGCCAGTCAAACCGGGGACGTATTCGATTGCGAACGTTCGCGCGCTTCGCTTTCGCCGATTTCCGTGGGAATACGCCGGATTGCCGAGTCGAGGTGCCGAACATCGAGAAACTCCCTGAATCGCTTCTTCTAATCGCGCTGCGGGTGCGCGTGGGCGATGTGGGATCGCACGCTGCGCACCGTTATTCCCGTTGGCCGCGAACCGTCATGGTTGCATCGCGGCATTCTACGCCAATGACATGCGATTTGCATGCCGCCAACGTGACGTTGGGATCGCGAATCGGGGGGAAAGTCTTTTGAGCGAACCCTCAACAGGACCGGTGGAGACCTGACGGTCGGTCGTTTCGGCGGGGTCGGGAGACCCGCGCCGAACAGAGAAGCGGATTCGGCGGGTCGTCCGGTAGCACGCGTTGAACAGTGAGCGGGCTTTCCGCACAATGAGCGAGGGCCTCCCGACCGAGCCCATGGGTCGGTCGGGAGGCCCTCGCCGAACGGAGAATCGAAGATGCATCATCAAGGTGCGGAGAATCGAAGGTGCGTCGTCAAGGTGCGAGAAGTCAAGGGTGCGTCGTCAAGGTGCCATAGTGCGCATCGAATTGCCTACTTGCCGAGCGCCCGGGCGATGAAATAGATCACGATCGCCCCGACGAACCCCCCGCCGAAGAGCATGTAGATCAGGGAATACTCGGCAGCCGCGTACAGGACCGGTAATTGTTCAATTGCAGTCATGATCATCACCTATCATTACAAGGGAAGGCCAGGGAATGGCCGGGTCGTCGCAATCGGCTCGGCCAGGCTTTCGGATTGCCTTGCCGTCCTTCGTCATGAGAGATGAGAGGAAGCAAACGAGGTGCCAAAACATGGCCGATCGGGCGATCCCTGGGCGTTTTCCGGGGCTCAGGGTGCGGCGCTCCCTTGCCTGGGAGGCTTTCGGGGTGCTATGATCGGAAAATTTTCCGGGCCGCGTCGCCTCGAAAAAGCGTGTTGAGGCAGGCGCGGCCCGACGCGCGCCCGATCCGATCTTCTCCTCGCGTCCTCGCGGCGAGTCCGACGGGGGCCGAGCTGACTTGAATCCAATCGAATCGAGAGCGACCCGCCGTGCCCAAGCGCACCGACATCCACAAGATCCTGATCATCGGCGCCGGTCCCATCGTCATCGGCCAGGCGTGCGAGTTCGATTACTCGGGGACCCAGGCGTGCAAGGCGCTCCGCGAGGAGGGGTATGAGGTCATCCTCATCAACTCCAACCCGGCGACGATCATGACCGACCCGGAGATGGCCGACCGCACGTACATCGAGCCGATCACGCCCGAGGTGGTCGAGCAGATCCTCATCGCCGAGAAGCCCGACGCGATCCTGCCGACCCTCGGGGGGCAGACCGGGCTCAACGTGGGGCTCGCCCTGGCCGAATCGGGGGCGCTGGAGCGGCACGGCTGCGTGCTGATCGGCGCGACGGCCGAGGCGATCCGCAAGGCCGAGGACCGCGACCTCTTCAAGGTCTGCATGAAGGAGATCGGCCTGGAGAGCGCCCGGAGCGAACTGGCCCACTCGCTCGACGAGGCCAGGCGCATCCGCGACGACGTCGGCCTCCCCTGCGTGCTGCGCCCCAGCTTCACGATGGGGGGCTCCGGCGGCGGCATCGCCTACAACCGCGAGGAATTCGACCGGATGGTCGCCTACGCGCTGGAGATCAGCCCCGTCCACTCGGTGCTGGTCGAGGAGAGCATCATCGGCTGGAAAGAGTACGAGATGGAGGTGATGCGCGACTGCGCCGACAACGCCGTCATCGTCTGCTCGATCGAGAACTTCGACCCGATGGGGGTCCACACCGGGGACAGCATCACCGTCGCCCCGGCGCAGACCCTCACCGACAAGGAATACCAGCGGATGCGCGACGCTTCGCTGGCGATCCTCCGCGAGATCGGCGTGGAGACGGGCGGTTCGAACGTGCAGTTCGCCATCAATCCGGACGACGGCCGGATGGTCGTCATCGAGATGAACCCGCGCGTGAGCCGGTCGAGCGCGCTGGCGAGCAAGGCGACCGGGTTCCCGATCGCCAAGATCGCCGCCAAGCTGGCCGTCGGCTTCCGGCTCGACGAGATCAAGAACGACATCACCCGCGAGACCCCGGCCTGCTTCGAACCCTCGATCGACTACGTCGTCACCAAGGTGCCGCGCTGGGCGTTCGAGAAGTTCCCCGAGGCCAACCCGGTCCTCACCACGCAGATGAAGTCGGTCGGCGAGGTGATGGCGATCGGCCGGACCTTCAAGGAGTCGCTCCAGAAGGCGCTCCGGGGGCTGGAAGTGGGGCGGTTCGGCCTGGGCTGCGACAAGAAGGACCCGGCCGTCCCCCCGACCGACGACGAGATCAAGACCAAGCTCGCCACCCCGAATGCCGACCGCATCTGGTACGTGCGGCTCGCGTTCCTGGCGGGGATGTCGGTCGAGGACATCCAGGCGCTGACCGGCATCGACCCCTGGTTCCTCGCCAACCTGGAGGAGCTGATCAAGATCGAGGGGCGGCTCCGCGAGGTGAGGAGCCTGGAGGAAGCGGGGGACGACCTGATCCGGGAGGCGAAGCGCAACGGCTTCTCCGACCGTCAGCTCGCCCACCTCTGGGAGACGACCGAGGCCGAGGTTCGCCGCGATCGCTCCCGGCGGGGCATCCTCCCGGTCTTCAAGCTGGTCGACACCTGCGCGGCCGAGTTCGAGGCGGTGACTCCTTATTATTATTCGAGCTACGAGCAGGAAGACGAGTCGCGGATCGGCGAGAAGCCTCGCGTGATCATCCTCGGCGGCGGCCCCAACCGGATCGGCCAGGGGATCGAGTTCGACTACTGCTGCTGCCAGGCGGCCTTCGCGCTGCGGGCCGACGGCTACGAGGTGGTGATGGTCAACTCCAACCCGGAGACCGTCAGCACCGACTACGACACCTCCGACCGCCTCTTCTTCGAGCCGTTGACGGTCGAGGACGTGCTGAACATCTGCGACCGGGTGAAGCCGGTGGGGGTGATCGTGCAGTTCGGCGGCCAGACCCCGCTCAACCTGGCGAGGGCGCTCGAGGCCGCCGGGGCGCCGATCATCGGCACCAGCCCCGACGCGATCGACCTCGCCGAGGACCGAGAGCGGTTCCGCCTGGTGATCGAGCGGCTGGGGCTCAAGCAGACGCCGAACGCGTCGGCCACCCGGTTCGACGAGGCGAGGCGGATCGCCGAGCGGATCGGCTACCCGGTCGTCGTGCGGCCGAGCTTCGTGCTCGGCGGTCGCGCGATGGAGATTGTCTACGACGAGACGAGCCTCACCCGATACATGGCCGAGGCGGTCGAGGCCAGCCCCGAGCATCCGATCCTGATCGACAAGTTCCTCGAAGACGCGACCGAGGTGGACGTCGACGCGGTCTGCGACGGCACCCGCACGATCGTCGGCGGCGTGATGGAGCACATCGAGGAGGCGGGCATCCACTCGGGGGATAGCGCCTGCGCGATCCCCCCCTATTCGCTGCCGGCCTCGATCGTGGAACGCCTCAAGGAGCAGACCCAGGCCCTCGCCGAGGCGCTCCAGGTGCGCGGCCTGATGAACATCCAGTTCGCCGTCAAGGACGGCGAGATCTACGTGCTGGAGGTCAACCCGCGCGCCTCGCGCACGGTGCCGTTCGTCTCGAAGGCGACGGGCCTGAACCTGGCGCAGGCCGCGGCGCGGATCATGGTCGGCCGGAGCCTGGACGACCAGGGGATCATGGCCGACCCGGTGCCGGAATACGTCTCGGTGAAGGAGGCGGTCTTCCCGTTCGCCAAGTTCCCGGGGGTGGATATCGTGCTCGGCCCGGAGATGCGCTCCACCGGCGAGGTGATGGGGATCGCGATGGACTTCCCCGCCGCGTTCGCCAAGAGCCAGATCGGCGCGCAGAGCCGGCTCCCCGAGAAGGGGAAGGTGTTCGTCAGCGTGGCCGCGCGCGACCGCAAGGCGATCGTGCCGATCGCCCAGCGCCTGGCGGCGATGGGCTTCGAGCTGATGAGCACCAGCGGCACGGCGGGGGTGCTCGCGGAGCACGGCATCGCGGTCTCGATCGTCCGCAAGATCCACGAAGGACGCCCCAACCTGCTGGATCATCTCGCCAACGGCGAGATCGCCCTGATCGTGAACACCCCCAGCGGCAAGGGGGCCCGCACCGACGAGGGGCGCATCCGCGCCAGCGCCGTCAGCCACGGGGTCCCCTGCATCACCACGATCGCCGGCGCCCGCGCGGCGGTCGCCGCCATGGAGCGCCTCCGCCAGGGCACGCTCCCCGTCTACGCCCTCCAGGACCTCCTGAAGATGTGATCGAAGGGGGCTGGAGAAGAGCCTCCGTATCTTCGAGCCGGGGCGGAAATGGGGACCGGCTCGAAGCGAAGCGCCGTGCCTGTCCCTGCTCTACCGAGAGCCCGAGCGAAAACGGGACTGGCTCGCCGGTACTCCGCGTGCCTGTCCCATTTTTCGCG
>CALKTZ010000138.1 GCA_937997355.1 uncultured Planctomycetales bacterium
CGGGCCCATGATAGTGCTCACGCGCGAAAGTCGGTCATCGCCGGGTCCTACACCCAAGAGGCCCCCCGGCCGAGATCCCATCTCGGCACGGGGGGCCTCTCTTTGCGCGCACTGAGAATCTTGAAGATTGCTTGGACAGAACTGCTTACTGTGATACTCGATCTCGCAAGTCGGAGAACAGTTTTAACAGTTTCGTTTCGAGTAATTTCATTCGAGATTTATAATTCTCATTGAAATGATCCAGTTTCTTCTGGAGGGAATCCTGTCGCTTCCGGACCGCTTCCGCACTGTCGGTTAGATCACGCTGACCAGCCGCGATACCTGATGCTATCCGTTCATTTCGAATTGTGGTGAGCCTTTCAGAGAAGGCTGAGAGCCGCTGCGGATCAGAGAGCAACTCTTCTTGCCGAATCCCGGCGAGTCTAAAAAGCCGCGGATGGAAGCCGTTAATGAATGATTGCCAGTGACGCCATTTGAGCAGGTCTCTCCCGAGGCGGGCGTAATAATGTGTCAACGTCACACGGCAACGGTTGGCAGGCTCTGGGTCGCCATTGCAAATCCGGAACAGGAGGTCGTAGCTCCGCATCTTCTTTGCATCGAGCATTAAGTCCAGCAATGCTTCAAGCAAACGGCAACCTTGACGATATCGCCCCAGAAAATACATGAGGGGGATATGGTTGAACTCGAACCAGGCTACTTCATCATTCGTCCATGTTCGATGCGCGAGATTGATTCGTCTTCCCAGAGCGATTTCTTCATATCGCCGGAGTTGTCGCCACGCGGTCTCGTATTTCCTGAGTTCACACAGGGAGTCGATCTCGAACGAGAATGTAAAGAGGCCCGCTTCACGGCCTGGTCCCTGCGTGGCATGGCGGCGTATCTGGCGGCATGCGGTGACTACACGCTCATGCGATCCGCTCATACTCAGGCGACAGAGATAAAGCTGGTACAATCGAGGGGCATCTTCGTTGATTCGCCAGAGGTCGGGGATTTGCATTATAGTCGTACCGCGTACATGGCGAGGCGGCGCTCGGATTCCCTTCTTCACGGAAATGAATTTACCTACATAATCAAGCGTGCTGAATCGCGATCGAGGTAGAGGGTTGCGCCCGGGTGGTTGCGGAGCGCGGTCGCGGGGCATGCTTCGCTGATCGGCCCTCGCAAGGTGGAGAGCACGGCGTTGGCCTTGCGAGGCCCCGGCACCACCACCGCGAGGACGGACGCCCTCAACAAGGCGGGGACGGTCAGCGTGAAGGCATGGGTCGGCACGTCATCGATTTCCCGGAAGCAGCTCGCATCATTCACCTGCTGAATCCGGCAGGCGGTATCGAGTCGGACGACCTTGACCAGCACGGGGTCGATGAAATCGGCGACGGGAGGATCATTGAATGCGATGTGGCCGTTCTCGCCGATCCCGGCGCAGACGATGTCGGTCGGTTCTTGCTTCAAAATCGTCTCGTATTCCAGACAGGTGGCCAGGATGCGATCGGTTTGCTCGCCGGGGATGAGCCGGAGCCGATCGGCCGGCAGGCCGACCATCCGGAAGAGATGCTCCTGCAGATAACGCCGAAACGACGCGGGATGATCGGGACCGAGCCCGAGATATTCATCCATGTGGTAGCCGTAGAGGCGACTCCAATCGATCGTGGGATCGGCGACCAGCGTCGCGAGGACCTCGTTCTGGCTCGGGGCCGCGGCAAAGATCACGTTGACGCGCCCCGCCGCCTGTTGCCGATCGGCAATGGCTTTGGCGACGTCGAGGCCGGCAGCCCGTCCCGCCAGTGCGCGATCCTCGTAGACCTCGACTCTCAGGGAATCCACCGAGAATTGCAGGATCGGCTCAGGCTCGGGTGAGTGCAACGCGGCGTCCGGGTTTTTTGACATCGTCAACGCAAATCCTTACCAGGCGTTCTCGGTTCCGTGATGAACCGGCAGCGATCTCGCAAGCGTCATTTCCGAGGAGAACTCTATCACAAAAACAGTCGCCAATAACCCCCGGTCTCTTCTGGAAGCAACTTGTTGCTCCCCTGCCCCGCCCCGATCATTTTTTGCGTAGTGCTTCCAGGGCCGCATCAATTACCGGATCTTTTGTCGAAGCGATCGCCTCTGAAATCGTTTTCACCTTCACATCGGGCGCGATCCCCTTTCCTTCCAGTGTGCTCCCATCAAGCAACAAATCCTTCCAGGACGGGATGAACGCGACCACGCCATTCCCGAGATCCACCGGCCGGGGGTTGCCCGAACTGCCATAGGAT
>CALKTZ010000139.1 GCA_937997355.1 uncultured Planctomycetales bacterium
ATGGGATACTGCACGGCGAATTCGGCGTCACCCGAGAGCAAAAGCCGCGCTTCCAGCGTTTCCAGAGTCGGGCGCGCGGAGTGTACGGACTTTCCAACAGTCGACGGCGCTCGGCCATCGCCGGTGCGAATCGTGCCGGACTTTCTGCGGGTGAATGGTGCTGGAAACACCGCGCTCTGTCTCCGCTTCCTTGTCGGTGTGGACTTTGTGCGAGGCCCCCGGGTTCTCAGATCGACTCCGTTACCGTCTTACAGAACCCACTCCTCCGACAAAATCCGCTAATCTAGTATTTCGCAAATCACCGCCAAACCGCGACAAGGCTTTAGAATTTTTAACATCATTTGACACAACTCGTTATCCCGTCCCTAGAAATAACACGACGCGGCTCGCGGTGGAATCCCTAATCATCCAAGAAACCCAGTTCTGTCGATGAGAGGACGCATTTTTTCACCCTCGATAGACTAAGGTCGAGGCTTGTTCTCACGTATTCCCTTGGGTATCTGGGAGGATCGAGCGTTTTTCCGGACCTCAAGGCGAAAGCGTCGGCAAATTTCGCTATTTTTCGCATTCTCCTTAATCCGCATGCCCCGTTCGTTTCGGGTCGGCCTGCGGGTTCAGCCGGCGGAACTGAATCTCGACGGCCTTCGTCGAAGCTGCTTGAGGCCGCCCCTTGTTTTCAGCCAGCCAATGTCGGCCTGAACGCGGAAGGAAACAATCTCCGTTCGGCCGGTCCGATCGGTTTGATCCGTCCCAGGAATGAGTCCGAGGCAAACCCCGCGGCGAAGAGTCTCTCCTTTGGAGGTTGTTTCCCTTGAAACGGATTATCCGGATTCCGTCGAAAGCCATCGTCCTCGCAACACTCCTCGGGATACTCTCGTTCGGGATCGGGAGCGGCACGCCACTCGGACGCTCGGCTCGGGCCGACGATCCGGAAACGCCGGTCGCATCCAACACCGCCGCCAAGGAATCGCCGCTCCATCCTCGCGACGTCGTGAAGCCGCTCGCCCCTCCGATTCCCGCCGGGATCGTCGCGGCGCTTCAGGAAGGGCGCGCGGACGATGCGATCGCCGCGCTGGAAGCCCTGACGAAGGACGATCAAAACGCCGAGAATCGCGCCTATTTTCTCTTCATTCAGGGGATCGCGCAACGTTTGAAAGGGGATTCCGAGGGTGCCGTTGCAACCTTCGCGGCGGCCCTGAAGCTCGACCCCAACGGGCAATGGGCCGCCAAGATTCGCGTGGAATCGGCCGCGGCCGAGTTAGCCCTCGCGCATCCCGCCCGTGCCGAGGAGCTGGTTCGAGAACAGGCCCTCAAGCTGCTCGCACCGGAGCGGAAAGATCGGCTGGCCAGGGTCTACCTGGACTTCGCCAGGCGTCTGCTGGAGCCGGGAGACCCGCTCGTCCGTCCCGATCCGAAATCCGCGCTCGAGCTTCTCACCCAGGCCCGAGAACTGGCGAAGAGCACGTCGTTGCGGGCGAAGCTCCTCTTCATGATGGGGCAGGCGAGCCAATCGAACGGCGATGCCGCGAAAGCCGTTGAACATGATCGGGCTCACCTGGCCGAATATCCGGACGATCCGGAACGCTTCGACGTCCGCTTCCATCTCGCGACGGCTCAACGACAGCTCGGCCAGTTGCTCCAGGCTCGAATCACCTTCACCGATCTCGCGCGCGACATCGGCGAGCAGAAGTCGCCGTCTCGCGCCGCCGACGATCTCCGGGCGCGTGCGCTCTACGAGATCGCGTCAACCTACGGCATTCCGAACCCGCCCGATGACGCTAGCCTTGAGCTGGGGATCGCCTCGATTCGCCGATTCCTCACCGCATACCCGGCGCATCCCCGGGCGGTCCGGGCGGCCTACGAAATCGGGGCTTCGTTCCTGGCTCGGGGTCGCTCTCAGGATGCACTCGAAGCTTCGACGCATTTCCTCAATGAAGACGGCTTTCAAATCGACTCCGATGAGGCGAGACGCGATTTCGCCGAATTCTCGATGACCGCTTCCTTCGAGGTTGCCCGGATTCTCCGGGGGCAAGGCAAGTTCGATCAGGCCATCGCGGCCTGGAAAGCCTATCTCGCAAAATTTCCGAATGGCCCCCAGGGCGCGGACGCCCAGCATCAGATCATCGAAACCGCCTTGCTGATCGCCTCCGATCACCTGAGTCGGAAGCATTTCCCCGAGGCGAGGAAGGCCTGGGCCGACTTCGTCTCGCTCAACCCGCTCGATGAGCGCATCCCCCAAACCTTGTTCCAGATCGGGGAAAGCTACGTCGCGGAGGAAAAGTACGATCAGGCGATCGCAAGCTGGGAGACCCTCATCGGCAAGTTTCCCCAGAGCGAGCCGGCGGCCCACGCTCAATTTTCGATCGCCATGATCCTGGAGAATCAGAAGGGGAAACCGACCGAAGCGATCGAACGTTATCGGGAGATCAGCGTCGAGCCCTGGCATGAGCGGGCCGCGCAGCGGATCGCCGTGATGGACGCCAGGGCCCTGACCGTCGTGACGCCTCGGGCCTTCCGCTCCGGCGAGACTCCCCACCTCAAGATTTTCACCCGCAACATCGAGAAGCTGACGTTCTCCGCCTTCAAATTGAACCCGGAAGCCTACTTCCGCAAGAAACACGCCCTGGAGAACGTCGAGTCGCTCGATATCGGCCTGGTCGCTCCCGATGCCGAGTGGACAGCCCCCGTGCCGGGGTACTCCAGGCACAAGCCGGTCGACACGACGTACGAATTGCCGAAGCTCGAAATCCCGGGGCTCTACGTCGTCAAGGTGACGGACGAGAAATCGCTCCAGGCGACGACGCTCGTCGCGGGGAGCGACCTCGACGCCATCGTCAAGCTCTCGCGCGATCAGATCCTGGTTTTCGCGGAGGACATGAAATCGGGGCGGGGACGCGCCGGGGCCAGGGTGCTGGTCTCGGACGGCGAGCGGATCATCCTCGACTCGAAGACCGGCCAGGACGGAGTCCTCCTCCACAACTGGGAGAAGCCGAACGACGCCAGGCACAAACTCCGATATTTGCTCCTCGATTCGGGGAATGTGGCCGGCTCCGGACTCGGGGTGCCCGATCAGATCACGCAGGGGCTCAGTCCCCGTGCTTTGATCTATACCGATCGCCCGGCCTATCGCCCCGGCCAGGTCGCCGAGATTCGCGGATTGATCCGCGAGATTCGCGGCGGTCAATACGCCTATGAGGCGGGGCAGTCGTATCGCTTCGAGGTCAACGATAGTCGGGGCAGGCTCATCGACACCCGGAGCGTGACGTTGTCGGAATTCGGGACGTTCCACGAGCGCGTGACGCTCGATCCGTCATCGCCGGTCGGGACCTACACGATCCGCGTCCATCAGCCCGGCAAGAGCGAATTCTCCGGGGTGCTGGAGGTCCAGGCGTATCACCTGGAACCGATCGATCTCCGATTCGAGATCAAGAAGACCGTCTACTTCCGGGGCGAGACGGTTCAGGCGGATCTGATCGCGAAATACCAGTATGGAGCGCCGGTTCAGGGGAGGGAGATTGAAATCGTCTTGCCCGATGGCCGGTCGGTACATGGCCTCACCGATGGCTCGGGGCGATTCCATGTCGAGTTCCCCACGACCGGTTTCGCCGAGGAGCAGTCGCTCCGGCTCTCGGCCCGACTCCCCAAGGACAATGTGTCGACCGCCGCGACGGTCATGCTGGCGGTGCGGGGATTCGGGATCAAGGTCGCGTCGAGTCGAGACGTGTACCTGGATGGCGAAACCATCCCCGCCGGCGTGACCGCGACCGACGCCAAGGGAGATCCGACGGGCCGGAAGCTCTCGATCGTCCTCGTGAAGCTGGTCGATCAGAACAACCAGGTAACCGAGCGAGAAGTCATCCGCAAGGCGATTCAGACCGATGCCCGGACCGGGAAGGGGGAGGCGTCGTTCCGACTCGATGACCCGCAAGGGGGGCGTTACATCCTGCGGGCCTCCGGGACCGACCAGTTCGGCAACGCGATCGTCGCGGACCGTCCGATCCTGGTTTCGGGGAAGCAAGACGCGACGAAGCTCCGGATTCTCGCGGATCAACTCCGCTTCAAGTCGGGAGATTCCGCGACGGTGAATGTTCACAGCCGAGGGAAGCCGGGGACGGCCCTGGTCACCTGGGAAGCCGACCGCATCCTGAGCTACCGGCTATTGGACGTCCGGGAAGGGGACAACCCCCTCACCTGGAAAATCGAGGGGGCCCAATTCCCGAACTTCACCCTCGCCGCCGCCCGGATGGAAGCCGACCGCTTCGATCACGCCGCGATCGACCTGGAAGTCGAGCGTGAATTGAAAGTGACGTTGAAGCCGACCAGGTCGACGGTCGGCCCCGGAGAATCGGTGGAACTGGAGATCGAGGCGGCCGATCAACTCGGCCGGCCGGTCGCCGCGGAGTTATCGATCGCGGTCGTCGATCAATCGCTGTTGCGACTATTCGACGGGGAAATGCCGGCGATCGGCCCGTTCTTCTACGAACAGAAACGGACGGGGGCCTTTTCCGCCCAATCCACCAACACGTTCCGCTATCTGCCGGCGACGGTCCCGGTCTCCCAGGCGGTGGTCGAGGAGGCCAACGAGGCCGTGGCGCGGGCGACCAACGCGGCCGATCGCGACTCCGTCATGGATCAGGCCCAGGGCCAGGTGGCGATGGCGGCCCCGCGACCACCCGCCCTGTCTCTCAGCCAGAGAGGTGCCGCCGCGGCTGGTAATCGAAAGAAGGGAGATTCCAAAGATCAATTATTAAGATTCGAAGGACGCGGAGAGATCGCGTTCAAGGCGAATCCACGCGCCCCCGGGGCTGGCGACAACTATGGCCAGGGTCAGGATGCACGGCTCGTGCAAGAAGCCGCCCCGGCCTCGCCGCAGGAGAAGGAGGCCGAGGCGGCGGACGGGATGGCGGCTCGCGAGCGGTTCGTCGAGACGGCCTACTGGAATCCGAGCGTCGTGACCGACGCGGCCGGCAAGGCAAGGCTGACCTTCAAGGCCCCGGCCGCCCTCTCGGAATACCGCATCGCGGCGATCGGGATCACGGGGACCGACACGCTCGTCGGCCAGGTTTCGTCCGGGCTCGTCGTCCGCAAGAACTTCTTCCTCGACCTCAAAACTCCCGTCGCCCTGATGGAAGGGGACAGGCCTCGCTTCCAGGCCAAGATCCATCACCAGGGGATGAAGGGGAAGGTGACGCTCAAATTGACGGCCTACGGGAACGGCCGCGAGGAGGTTTATCCGAAGTCCGTCGAAATCGCGGGGGATGGCGTCGACGAAGTCCTGTTCGATCCGATCGACACCCCCGCGGGAGAGACCTTGAGGCTCACCCTCTCCGGCAGCCTGGGAGACGTCAAGGATGAGGTCGTCGCGGAAATCCCCATCCGGCCCTGGGGGGTTCAGGCGGTCAATTCGGTGTCGGGAGTTCGCTCGGACAGCGGCACGGCCCTGATCGGGTTGCCGACCGGCCGACAGTACGAAAATCCCGAGATGCAGATCGTCCTGTCGCCGACACTGCCGCGCATGCTGATCGAGACCGCCCTCGGTGAATCGTACGAGATTCTGCGGTCGAGCTCCGCCGGCAAGGTGCTCCCGCCGCGAGGCCACACGATTGCGGACCAGGCCGCGGACCTGTTGGCGGTCTCGTCGGTCCTCCGCACCCTCAAAAATCCGCGCGCCGGGGGAGTTCCGGAAGCATCTCGGCTTTCCGAACGCGCCAGGAACCTCGTTTCCAGCCTGACCTCATCCCAGAACGAGGACGGCGGCTGGCCCTGGGTGATGTCAAAACCTCAGCCGACGGCTCCCGGATCGGAGAACCCCGCGCGATCGAGCGAGAGGACGACATCCGCCGCCGTCGTCTGGGCGCTCGCCTCGGCGGAATCGCTCGGCCTGCTGCCCGATCGTCGGCCCCTCGATCAAGGGGTTGCCTGGCTTGGCCGCGAACTGCCCCGCGTGAATGCCTCGGATCACGAGACGCGCGCCGTGCTGCTTCATGCCCTCAGCACGCGGAAGGCCGCGACATTCGAACAGGCCAACAGCATCCATCGGCTGCGACAGGGCCTTCCAACCCCGACCCTGGCCTACCTGGCGCTGACATTCGCGAATCTCGAACGTCCCGAGCTGGCCGGCGAAATCCTCAATCTGCTGATCCCCCGAGCCAAGACGGAGGCAACCGTCCCCGGCAAGCCTTCGATGCTCTACTGGCCGGGCGGCGGGCGCTCCGCGGTCGGCAATAGCGACGTCGAGGCGACCGCGATCGTCGCCCTGGCGCTCGCCCGGGTTCGTCCGCAAGCGACGGAGCTTCCCCTGGCCGTGGACTGGCTCCTCGCGCATCGAGTCGGCCGGGGATGGAACCCGCACTCCGCGCAGGGCGCCGCGATCGCCGCCCTGGCCACGTTCCATGGCTCGTCGCAGGCCGAGGAAGACCGTTACACGCTGGCGGTCACCGTCAACGGGACGCGGGTCGCCGACCTGAATGTTTCCGGGGCAACCCCCGGGCAGACCATCCTCGTCCCTCGCAAGGTCCTCAAGGTCGGCCAGAACAACCAGGTTCAGTTCGAGATGACCGGCCGGGGGACGTTCGCCTACGCGGTGACGCTGGGCGGGTTCACCAGGGAGTTCGGACCGGATCAGGATCGGCGGAACCGAACCGCCTGGATCGAGCGACGCGTCTACTGGCCGGCCCTCCCGCAAATGGACGGCAAGTCGCTGCCTTCCGGATTCAGCTCGGTGATCGATCCCTCGCCGTTCGAGAATCTCGCGACCCAAACCCCGATCGGCGGCCGGGCACGCGTGGCGCTCACCGCGACTCGAAACGTCCCCTACAACCTGCCCGAGTGGGAGCGCGACTTCCTGATCGTCGAGGAGCACCTCCCCGCCGGGACGACGCTGATCGACGGCTCGGTCGAGACGACCGCGAACTCATTCGAACTTGCCGACGGCGTCCTGCGATTCTACTTCGAGCCGAACCGCTTCCCGGGGCAGATTCGTTATGACGTCAGCGGGTATTTGCCCGGCCAGTATCGAATCTTGCCGGCCTCGATTCGAAGTGCCTACGAACCCGGCCGCTTTCATCTCGGCAAGCCCGGAGACTTCAAGGTTCTGTCACCCGACGAGCAATCCACCGACCCGTACAAGCAAACCCCCGATGAGCTGCTCGCTCGGGGCAAGACCGCCTTCGAGGCGGGACGCTACCCCGAAGCGAACGAGGCGCTGGAGGCACTCTATTCCCAGTATTCCCTCCGGGACGAAGTGCTCAAGGATGCGGCCCGGATGCTGCTGCTGATCAACATCCGAGAGGCGAGCCCCCGGAAGATCGTGCAGTACTTCGAGGTGGTGAAGGAGAAGGTCCCCGAGTTGATCCTGAGCTTCGAACAGCTCGTGATGATCGGGAAAGCCTACCAGACGCTCAACGAGTACGAGCGCGCCATGATCGTCTGGAAGGGGCTCATCGAGGCCAGCTACCTGGAAGATGCGCGGGTCGGCGAAGTCCTTCGCCAGCGGGGGAAAACGCTCGAAGCCCTGGCATACCTCGCGGACCTGTGGCGGAGTTACCCGAACACGGCGTCGATCGAGAGCGATTTCTTCGGGCTGTCGCAGCTCGTCGCCCAGACGGCCACCAGGGCATTCACCGATCCCGGCCTCCGGCGAGAGCTCGCCGATGCCGGGGTGACCCGATCCGAGTTGAACCTTCAGACGATCCGGATGATCCAGATCTTCACGAGCCAATCGCCGAAGAACCCCCTGGCCATCGAAGCGAGCCTGGCCCTGATCGGCGCGTTCCTCGACCTGCAAGACTACGCGTCGGTGGTCAAGCTGGCCGCCCGGTCGAGCAAGCTCTTCGGCAAGAGCCCCTATCTCGACAGTTTCCAGTACAGCGAGGCGCTCGGCAACTTCTATCTCGGCCAGTACGACCGCGCCATTGAGCTTGCCGAGACGATCGCGAAGTCGGTGTACAGGGATGCCAACGGCGTCGAGCAGCCCAGCCTCAATAAATGGCAGGCGATCTACATCCTCGGGCAGCTCCACGACGCTCGGCGAGAGCCGGCCAGGGCGATCACATACTACAAACAGGTCGCGGATCGATTCAGCGACGCCGCGGGCGCGATCCGCTCCTTCACGCGGAAGCAGCTCAAGGTCCCCGAGGTTTCCGTCATTCAAGCCCGCGTCGAGCCCCGGAATGCGGCCGGCGGCGGGCAAGCCCCGAAGTCGAGCGTCCTTGGAACCTCGTCGATCAAGCTGGGCTATCGGAATGTCTCCCAGATCGACGTGAAGGTCTATCCGGTCGACCTGATGCGGCTTTATCTGACGAGACGCAACCTCGACGGGATTGCCGGGATCGACCTCGCGGGGATCACCCCGCTCCACGAGGCGACGATCACCCTGGCGAACGAGCCCGACTATCAGGACCATCAGAAATCGATCGACTTGCCGATCAAGAAGGAAGGGGCCTATCTGGTGATGATCCGCGGCGACGATCTCTACAGCTCCGGGATCGTCCTCGTCACCCCCCTGGAAATGGAAGTCCTCGAATCGAGTCCGGGGGAGGGGAACGAGGGGGGCGTGCGAATCACCGTGCGCGATGCCCAGTCGAAGGCGCTGCTCCCGAGGGTTCAGGTCAAGGTCATCGGCGGCGAGATGTCGCAATTCATCTCGGGGGAGACGGACCTCCGAGGAGTCTTCGTCGCCGATGCCGTCCAGGGCGCGGTGACGGCGGTCGCGCGGAGAGACTCGGGGCAATATGCCTTCTACCGGGGGACGGCCCCGGTCCGGGCCGGCGCGCCACAATCGAGGGAAGGCGCGAAC
>CALKTZ010000140.1 GCA_937997355.1 uncultured Planctomycetales bacterium
AGGGCATGTGGTCGCACCTGGCGGATGCCGACGCCCCCGACGCGGCCCTCGCCTGGTGAGATTTCGGCGTCCGGCACGGCTTTTCCCGGACGAAGAGGTTCCCACGTTGCGGGATGCGCTGATACCATCGAATTTTGGGTCGGCGATCCTCCCCAGGTTCCAGGAGTCCGAGATGCCCGTGCTCGAGCGTGAGGAATACATCGAGCAGGCCTATTTCTTTCAGACGTTTCGCGAACGCCTGAACGACGGGCAACCGGCCCAGGAGATCCTGGGCCGGATCGCCGAGGAGCTTCTTTCGACGACCCGCTTGCCGCTGGCCGTAAGTTTCCTGAGCACCGACATCAAGGGGATGGGGTTGCTCGCCCCGGCGATGCTCCGGATCAGCCATTACTTCACCCGCTTCCAATCGCATGTGGTCGCGCAGGCGGAGAACCACGGCAGCCGGTTCACGATGGATCAGGCCCTGCTCGTCCTGGAGCGGGAGGCACGGTTCAAGGCCGACAGCCCCGCGCTGACGGGGCTGTTCGTCTACCAGTTCGAGGCCCTCTCGCGGAATCGCCTGGGCTACGAGGCGGGGCTCGCGGCCATGGCCGACGACCCGTTCTATCCCGAAGTGTGGAAGGAGTATATCCACACGCTCCGGATGCGGCTGGGGGACGTCGACTTCGCCGATCTGATCTTCGTCCGGTCGGAGCAGTATGTCCTGGAGCGCCGACGCCTGAATCCCGACTTCGCCCCCAAATATCCGATCCTCTTCGGCGAGAAGGAGGGGAAGATCGCCCGGGCCAATCGGGGCCGCGATCCCATGTTCCTCTTCTCCGCGCTCCAGCGGCAGCTCGGATACCCCGAGGTCCCCCGGCCCAAGCGGCCGGACGAGTTGGAGTCCCGCGTGCTCCTGCTCGAACTGAAGATCGCCCAGCTTGAGAATCGCCTCAAGCTTGCGGAGAATGTGCTTCATAACGACGCCGACATCAGCCAGGTGTTGGTGAGGCCGGAGGACACGGCGGGGGTCCCCACCGGCTGGGGGCAGAAGACCTCCTGAATCGAGTCCCCGGATCCCGAAAGATCCTCAGAATTTCGAGGTGACGATGCACCGACAGACGACGCCGAAACTTCTCCCCGGATTCCTGTTCGCCGCCGTGCTCCAGCTCGCGCCGCAGGGTTACGCCCAGAAGGTGGAGCTCGAGCGCACGGTCATCGATTCCGACTTCCCGGGGGCCTATCAGGTTGAAGTCGCCGACATCAACGGCGACAAGAAGCCGGACATCATCGCCGTCGGCGGAGGGACCTGCGCCTGGTACGAGAATCCGACCTGGAAGAAGCGGATCATCTCCGGCCCGGAGCAGACGCCACGGATCATCAGCAGCGCCTCGGCCGATATCAACGGCGACGGGCGGGCGGAGACCGCCATCGCCTATGAATTCGAGATGGATTCCCCCAAGGTCGGGAAGCTCGCCCTGGCGGTCCAGGGAGCGACCCCGGATGCCCCCTGGACGATCACCCCGATCGCCGACATCGGCAGCATCCACCGGCTCCGCTGGGGGGACGTCGACGGCGACAGTCAGCCCGATCTCGTCGTGGCCCCGATCTTCGGTCCCCGCGCCAAGGCCCCCCGATACGACGAGGAGAACGCCTCGATCTCCGTCTTCTACTTCAAGAACTCGGGAGGGCTGATCCGCTGGCAGTCCGAGCTGCTATTCGCGTCGTTCCCCGTCCTGCACGCCATCGACGTGGCCCTCGACCCCGAGCAGCCCGGCAAGCCGCCGGTCATCTTCACGGCGAGCAACGGCGGCGTGTCCAAGCTCACCAAGGGGGGGAGCAACATCCTCGGCTCCTGGATCCTCAACCCGCTCGTCACCGGCGCCGCCGGCGCGGCACCCAAGATCGGCTCCAGCGAGGTACACGTCGG
>CALKTZ010000141.1 GCA_937997355.1 uncultured Planctomycetales bacterium
AGAAGGATGGAAAAGACTTCCTCCTCCTCACGAACAGCAGCCGCGGCGTGATGAAGATTCCGACCGGCGATGCGGATACCGCGCCCGGGATCGTCGAACGGGTTGACGGCAAGAAGGGGCTCGGCTACGACACGATCGACGATCTCAAGGGGATCGTCCAACTCGATAAGCTCGATGATACGCACGCGGTAGTCCTCTCGCAGGATCAGGATGGCGCGCTCAACCTGACGACCATCGCACTCCCCTGAGCATTCAGGAAGCGATTCTTCCCAACGCAATCCATCACCTCGGCCTTTCCAATCCCCAAGGTTAGGCCGAGGTGATGTGCATCTCGGCCGACCCGCTGCCGCTCTTGTCCATGTCATCCAGGATCGAACGAGGACAGATCATGCAGGCGCTTGCAAGTTGTGGCCTACCTCTCATCTCTCTCATCGCCCTTTCCGTCTTATCACTATCACCCGCCGACAGCCTGGCGGGACCGGATTCAATCCCGAATCCTACGGCCGAACTTATCCTCAAAGCCGAACGAGGGAAGGCGGAGTTCCGCATTCACGGACTTGATGGTTCCTCTTTGACCAGGCTGACCGAGGAGATTCCTTCGGCCGATCGTTGGAGCAATCTGGTATCGGTCTCGGTAGGCCCCGAACGCATTCGGCGTCCATCCGCGCAACCACAACCTCAGCCGTCGATCCTGGGCTCCTATCGGATTGACGGAAAGACGCTGGTCTTCCAACCTCGATTTCCTCTCGATCGATCGATCGCCAGTTATGTGATCGAGGTCGATCCTTCATTGTGCAATTCGGCCGCCACACGTCCCGGGAAGAATGTGCGATTGATCTTCGAGTCTCATGCTCAAGTTGAACCCTCGCCAGAGCGGCAGCGGACGACCATCGAGGCAGTCTATCCCTCCTCGGGAGTCTTACCCGAAAATACGCTGAAGTTTTACATCGTCTTCTCTTCGCCGATGAGTCGCGGCGAAGCCTACAGCCACATCCGCCTCCTCGACGGAGCAGGGACCGAAGTGGCCGACCCTTTTCTGGAACTCGGCGAAGAATTGTGGTCGGTCGACGGTAAGCGGTTTACGCTCCTGTTCGATCCCGGCCGCATCAAACGTGGTTTGAAGCCGAGGGAAGAAGTGGGGCCGGTCCTGGAAGCTGGAAAACGCTATTCCCTGGTCATTGCATCCGATTGGCTGGACGCCCGGGGAAATCCCTTGCAGAAGGAATTTCGGAAGACGTTCCGCGTCGGCCCGCCGGACGAGACGGTGCCCGATCCTCGGAACTGGACGATTCGCGCCGCACACGCGGGCTCTCTCGATCCGCTCATCGTCCGAATCCCCGAACCGCTCGACCGCGCCCTCGCCGATCGTTTGATCGCCGTGCAAGATCGGGCGACAAAACCGATCGAAGGGGTTGTTCGAATTGAGTCTGAAGAAACGGTGTGGTCGTTCACGCCCAAAAAACCTTGGCGTGAAGGGAAGTATCAACTCGTGGTCGGGACCGACCTCGAAGACCTCGCCGGCAATAGCATCGGCCGCCGCTTCGAGGTGGACCTGGTCGAGCCCATCACCTCGAAAATCAACTCGTCAATCGTCTCGATTCCCTTCCAGGTCGAGCGGTAACTGGTGATCAGGGCCGGCCCCTGCTATCGAAGTTCAGGCACACTGGGCGCTATCCGATCTTCCCGCGGTTGTCCGGATGTCGGAAACCGCGAAGAGCAGCCTTCCCACCGTGAAACGAATGCGAAAAGGTTGCATGGCCCATGCCTCCTGCGGGCGTCATATCGAAGAATTCCATCAAGAAGTCTAACCGGATCTCACATCGCTCGACATCTCAATCGAACTCGTCGTTCAGCGATAGTCGCGTGTTGCCAGCAGGGCCATCAAGGCCCACCCGGTCGTGGAAAGATGCTGAGCATGGCTCTCCGATCCGGGGGGACGGGTGGTCTCGGTCCAGCTTCCGTCGTCACGCTGGGTGGCGATCAAATAGGCGCGCCCCTGCCGGGTGAGTCGTTTCAAATTGGGTTCGTTCGGTTTCGCCTTGCTCAGCGCCAGTAATACGATCGCGGTGTCGAAGACCTCCGGCGGAGAAACGAGGAGCGGCCCCCAGCCTCCTTCGTCGCTCTGCCCCTTGCGGATGAGATTCATGCAACGAGAACGGAGGTCCGCCGATCGCGCGTCCGAGATGGTGGATGTCGAAGAGGCCCACAGGCAGACGGCGGCTTCAAACACTCCCCTGGGGCGGCGGCTGATCAGCCAGGTGTCCGCCTTTTCAATCGCAATCTTGAATCGTCGGGGATCGGCGGCTTTCAAGCTCTCCCTGGCCAGCAGCGTCGCGAGCAATCGCCCGTAGGTCGCGGGTGAACTCGACCCTTCTTCGCCTTCGAGTTTCCAGGAACCATCCTCGGCCTGGTCGGAGCTGAGTTGGGCGGCGGCGGCGACCAGCGGGGTGCGATCCGGAAGTCGCCGCGCCTCGATCGCCGTTTTCAGGGCGACGGCGAAGGAGATCCGGGCCAGCTTCTTATCGCTGAATGGCCCCTGACCCCCGTTGCGGTCCCAGGCTTCCGGTCGAGCCAGCCAGGAAAGGGTATCCTTGAGCGACTCGTTTGGGACAGAAAACCCCACCTGCTCGGCGCGAATCAAAGCCCTGGCGGCATCTCCATTATGGTGGCAGG
>CALKTZ010000142.1 GCA_937997355.1 uncultured Planctomycetales bacterium
TAAGGGAGGAAAGGCTCCGAATCCGCCCCAAGGTGCCCGTTCCTTGTCGGCCGGTCAAGAGTCCGCTCCGTCCACCTGGAGTGCAAAACAGGCGATCGATCTGTTAGGTTGAACGGGACAAGTCGCTGGAGGAGACACGGTTCATGGGACATCGCACCGCGATCGGATTGCTTACCCTGGGGATGCTGGCGGCCGGCTCGGGTTTTGCCCGCCGTCCCTTGCTCGCCGATGACGAGAAGGCGCAAGGAGCCCCGGCGAACGCGTCGGAGCCCGCCGCCAGGCTCGCCGAGGCCAAACGGCTGCTTCAGAACGGTCGGTATGCCGAGTCCGAGGAAGCCTGCACGAACCTCGAAGGGGAGGCGAAGGGGACAGCCCCGGAGTTGAAGGCGGCGATCCTCCTGGTCAAAACCAACGCCCAGGCAAGTCAGGGAGAATACGCCAAGGCGATCAAGGAGCTGGAAGGCCTGTCGGCCCTGGCCGGGCTCCCCGCCCCCCGAAAGGCCGACGTCCTCGCCCGGCTGGCCGAGCTTCACCTGGATCGCGGTCGATGGGAAGAGGCCGATTCCAGGGCCAGGGAAGCCCTCAAGATCGATCCCGATCATCTCCTGTCGCGCTGGATCGAGGTCCGGCTCCTGGACCTCCACGGCGAGTTGGAGAAGGCCGTCGAAGGGTGCAAGTGGTTCGTCGACCACTACAACGACAAGCAGGCGGAGCTTGCCAAATCGGCCGAATCGCTCCTGCTGATCGGCCAGGCCGCCGAGCGCTATTACCGGGCGACCGCCCGGGGCGAGGAGTTGAGCAGCTCGCTGAACGACGTGATCAACGAGATCTACGAGGGGGCCTTCCGGGCCGATCCCAATTGCTGGCAGGCCCCCTGGCTCGAAGGGAAGCTCTTCCTCTCGGGCTACAACGAGCGGAGCGCGGCCAAGGAACTGGCCCGGGCGCAGCAGATCAACCCGCTGGCCCCCGAGGTGCTGGTCACCCTGGGGGTGGCGAACTTGCAGGGCTATCAGCTCGCGGCCGGGCGGACCAAGGCCGAGCGCGCCCTCTCGACCAACCCCCACTATACCCCCGCGTTCGTCCTGCTCGCCGACCTGAACATCTCCGACGAGCGGTTCGTCGATGCCAAGGCCGCCGCGCTGAAGGCCGTCGCCGAGAACCCCCGCGATGAGGATGCCCTGGCGCGGCTGGCCGCGTCGTCGAGGCTCCTGGTCGATCCGCTCGGGGCCGCCGCCGCCGAGGTGGCCGCCCGCGCCAACAACCCCCGCCCCGCCACCTTCTATGCGGCCCTGGGAGAACGGCTCGCCGACCGCCGCAAGTACCACTCGGCCGAGCGCGCGTTCCTGATGGGAATCGCCGCCGATCCCACCCGCGCCGATGCCCCGCTCGGCCTCGGCATGCTCTACATGCAGATCGGCCGGGAAGACGAGGCCAAGGCGATCTTCGACTCCACCTTCGCCGCCGACCCGTTCAACGTCCGGGCCGACAACATGATGAAGGTGCTCAAGCACATGGCGTCGTACAAGACGATCGAGACCCCCCACTTCCGGATCATGATCGACCCCACCCAGGATACCCTCACCGGCAAGTACATGGGGCGTTACCTGGAATCGATCTACGACGAATTGGTCGCGCGGTTCGGCTACGCCCCTCCCGAGAAGACCCAGATCGAGATCATGAAGAACCACCAGTGGTTCAGTGGGCGGACCATCGGCCTCCCCTTCATCCCGACCGTTGGCGCCTGCACCGGCAAGGTGGTCGCGCTGGCCAGCCCCCGCGCCACCCGTCAGCCGTTCAACTGGGCGCGGGTGCTCAAGCACGAGGTGGTCCACGTCATCACCTTGCAGCAGACCGATTTCAACATCCCCCACTGGTATACCGAGGCATTGGCCGTCGAGAGCGAGGGGTTCCCGCGCCCCCAGGACTGGAACCGGATGCTCCTGGAGCGGGTCCCCAAGCGGGCCAGGCTGCTGAAGCTGGATAACATCAACCTCGGCTTCATCCGCCCCGACGAGCCCGAGGATCGCCAACTGGCCTACTGCCAGGCCCAGCTCTATGCCCAGTACATGCTCAAGCGGTTCGGGCCGGATGCCCTCATCAAGATGCTCGACGCCTATCGCCAGGGGCTCACCTCCGACCGCGCGGTGAAGCAGTGCTTCAAGGTTGAGAAGGCCGATTTCGAGGAGGGCTACCTGGCGTTTCTCGACGAGACGATCAAGTCGATCCGGACCCGCGTGAAGGAAGAGGAGCCGATCAAGTTCTCGCAGCTCGAACGCCAGGTGAAGGAGAACCCCGAGGACGCCGATCTGAACGCCAAGATGGCCTACGAGCACCTCGCGCGGCGGGACATGAAGGAGGCCCGGCCCTATGCCGACAAGGCCCTCGCGCTCAAGCCCCATCATCCGTTGGCCAGCTACGTGAAGGCCCGATTGCTGGTGACGATCGGCGATAACGACTCGGCCCTGGCGCTCCTGGAACCCGCGCTCGATCCCAAGCAACCCAACGAACGGGTCGTCGACCTTTTGGCCGATCTCACCTTCAAGGCGGGCCGGCTCGACGACGCCGAGCGGCTCTACGAGCTGGCGAGGAAGGACGACCCCTTCCATACCAAGTGGATCGCCGGGCTGGCGCGGGTCCACCTCAAGCAGAAGAAGACCGACAAGTTCCTGGAAGACCTGGCGATGATCGCCCAGAACGACGCCGACGAACTGACCGTGCGTAAGGCCCTGGCCGAGCGGACCCTGAGCCTGAAGCGGTTCGACGACGCCGCGAAATGGGCCACCGAATGCCTCTACATCGACGTGTATGACCCGGCGTCTCATCTCTTCCTCGCCGATGCCGAGGCCGGACGTCACAAGTATGCGGAAGCGATCGACGAGTATCAAACCGCCCTGGAGTTGAAGGCCAAGAAGCCGAACGACATCAAGGTGCGCCTGGCCCGGGCGCAGGTCGGACAGGGGCTCCGCGACCAGGCCAAGGCCACCCTCGACGGCATCCTCAAGGAAGATCCCGAGCATCCCGAGGCCAGGGCCCTGCGAGACGAAATCGCCCCGGCCAAGGCTCGGTGACACAGCGGCCAATCGCTCGTGGAGGGCGAGGACCGACGAGTTGAGAACTGGAGCGAAGAAGGTTCGGTTCGTGTTCGAGTCTTATCTCAGGTTGGGCCATCGAGGTATTGGTCGTGATCCGGAATCCGTCAAGGAGCGTCCTCCCATTGATTACCGTGCGATTTACCCGGACGATCGCGGTCGCCGTCTTCTCCCTGGCACCGGCCCTCTTCCTTGCGGGTTGCGGTTCCTCGGATGATTCCTCCGTCGACACGACGACTTCGAATCCCCAAACGCCCGCGACCCCCAAGCGCGGGTTCTTCCGTTCGAAGGAAGAACACCTGGCCTCGAAGAAGGTTCCCCAGCAGGCGCGGATTGCCGGCGATCGGCTCGCCGGAAGCACGACCGTGACGATGGCGCCCACCGAGCAGAAGGAATCGAGCCCGTTCCGCTTCACCGAGATCACGGAAGGATCGGGGATCGACTTCGTGCATTTCTCCGGCATGACCCGGGACAAGCGATTCCCCACCGCCAACGGCTCGGGGGCGGCGATGCTCGACTACGACGGAGACGGCAAGCTCGACCTCTATTTCGCCACCGCCAACCTCCTGCCGCTGGAGGAGAATCCTTCGAAACCGCATGGCAACCGACTCTACAAGAACCTGGGGGATGGCAAATTCCGCGACGTCACGGCCGCCTCGGGGCTCGGCTTCTCGGGCTTCTGCCACGGGATCGTCGCGGGGGATATCGACAACGACGGCGACCCCGACCTCGTCCTGGCCAACCACGGCCCGAACGTGCTCTACGTCAACAATGGCGACGGCACCTTCACCGACATGACCGCCAAGGCGGGAATCGCGGGACGCCCGCGGAACTGGTCGTCGGGCGGGGCCTTCCTCGACTACGACAACGACGGCGACCTCGACCTGTATATCTCCAACTACGGCGAGTGGATCTATCCGAAGGACGACGTCTATTGCGGCGATCAGGAGAAGGGGGTCCGCTTCTATTGCTCCCCCCGCTTGATCCGGACCACCAGGCATTACCTCTACCGGAATAACGGCGACAGGACCTTCACCGACGTGACCGACGAGGCCAAGGTGGGCCGGAACGACGGCCACGGCTTCGGCGTGGTGACGGCCGACCTGAATGGCGACGGCCGGACCGACATCTACGGCGCCAACGACAGGAACCCCAACGTCCTCTACCTCAACAACGGCG
>CALKTZ010000143.1 GCA_937997355.1 uncultured Planctomycetales bacterium
CGACAAGCAAGAGTTCCCAGACACAGACCGTACAGCAGGGCAGGTTTGTACCACTCGGCGCCGTCGCCAAGGTCTCCGTCACCGAGGGCCCTAATCAGGTGAGTCGCGAGAACGGGAAACGCAGGATCGTTATCCAGGCCAACGTACGAGATCGAGATCTGGGATCTTTCGTCGCGGAAGCGCAAGAGAGAATGGAGTCGCTCAAGCCACCGCCGGGCGGATGGTTTGATTGGGGAGGCCAGTTCGAGAATCTGGTCGCCGCTCGGAAGCGCCTCATGCTTGTAGTTCCGGGCTGCTTCTTCCTGATTTTTCTCCTCCTTTTCAGCTCATTCAATTCGGTGAAGTACGCCCTCCTAGTCTTCAGCGGAGTGCCGCTCGGTCTCACAGGCGGAGTGCTCGCGCTTTGGATTCGCGACATGCCGTTCTCAATCTCGGCGGCAGTCGGTTTCATCGCGCTATCTGGAGTTGCGGTACTAAACGGACTTGTGATGGTGAGTTACATCAACCATCTCCGGGAGAGCGGGAAAGACGTTGACGAGGCGATCATCGAGGGGAGTATGACCCGTCTCCGGCCTGTGCTCATGACGGCCCTTGTGGCCTCGCTCGGGTTCATCCCGATGGCGCTAGCCCATGGGACTGGGGCGGAGGTGCAACGGCCGCTCGCGACGGTCGTGATCGGCGGGCTCATTTCGAGCACGCTCCTGACGCTCGTCGTCCTGCCGGCGCTCTACAGATTATTTGACGGCATCGGGCGCAAACGTCTGGGCGGAGAAAATGAATAGGCTTTATTCCGCCAGGGTTTCAAATTAGTGAGACGATGAATATCGCGAGAATCTGCTCGACGGGGACGAAGAGGCTAGCGATCTTGAATGCGATAGCTTTCTTCCTCGGATGCACCGCAGGGCGACCGGGCGTCGTCCGCATGAAAATCGATGAACGGATCGCTCACATTGAATTCGAGTCCGATCGCGTGAAGGTGGGTGACACGATCGCACTTATCGAGACTCGATGCCCGTCAGGTATTTTGGCGAGGAAGAAGATTCGGCCGGGGCTCCCCAAGTGCAAGCGACAGGTCCTTGCCTTGGGAAAAATCACCGAACGCCTCAATGACCGATATTCCGTGGCCGAGTTCCCTCGGGGCGTCAATTTCGATGAAGGAGATTCGGTCGACGTGTATCAGCCTTAGGCTGTGGAGTTTTTCCGCGAGAAACTCCACTTCTCGTGATGCGGTCGAGCATATATCGCATGCAGAAGATTATACGGAGGTCAACGCAAAACGACGACGTCCCCGGCGCGGACCCGCGTCTCGACACCCGTCAGGACCGCGTCGAGGACCTCTCTCCGCGCCGTCCGCATGGCGTGAGGAATTCTTTCGGAGAGATCATGCTGCATCTTTCGCACGATGCGATTGATCGACACACCGAGGCCATCCACTCGCGCAAAAGGGATCATGACGACGCCTTTATTGATCTCGGAATGGAGCCCCGAAACGTCGCGGTCTTGAGCATACAATTGGAAGCCCAGATGAATCAGATCGGCTGTTTTCGCGAGCCGTTGATGCGAGAGAACAACGGGACCGGCCGATAGTAGCGCTCGATCTTCGAGGCAACCGGCAACCTCGGGCCGGAAAGCAGGCGTTCGCATCGCGACGTTCCTCTTCTGCAGGAGGTGGAAGTGATTGCATCGGCGGTCCCAATTTTAGGCGTGACGAGGACTCACCTGAGCGTAAAAAATGACCGCCTCAGGGAAGCACGAGCGCCATTGTCATCGAACCGATATTCCGACTCTCCTTGGTCTTCATCGACTCCTGAATCTGGCAACCTTCATATGCCGCTTGTTCGTCCAGTGAATAGCCAAGCCAAGATGGTCGAGTCCGACGATTATCGTGAATATCGGCGTTTTCCTTGAAAATCTGGAAAATGAGGTCGTGCCGCGCTGCAGCTCGAGGGATTTCACCTGTCGCATGGGATCCGGACCGGAAGCCTATTAAGTGTTCTATCCGTTAACCACGCCGATTCGTACCGGGCCCGGCCCAGTCAAGAGAGATGAGCCGGGCCCAATGCCGAAATCACGAGGACCGGTCATTTGAAAAACGGCCGGGCCTCCCGGAATTCGTACGCCATCCGTTCGGCCTCGCCCCAATCTCCTGCACGGGCCTTCTCGACAATCGCGATGAGCTCCTTGTGGCTCTCATCTGAGAGGTTGCCCGCGGCGTGACGCTCTTCTATCCGTCGGGCGTCCTTCTCGAGCTCCTTCTTGTTCTTAAGCGAGACCGCAGTGAGCAGAAATTCGAGGGCCTTCCGGTTCTCCCGCTCCTCCGCAGAGGGCCCGCAGCCGGCGAGCACGATAAGGCAGAGGATGATGGCATGTCGGCGGATCACGGCGAGTCCCCCTTCAGTAAGAGTCCGCAGAGATGACTTCACCGAAGCTCCGGCTGCATAGCGAGGACCACACGGTCAAACGGATATTCTCCTTTGTGAAATGCACCGAGCCATCGCACATGGGCGTAGTCACTCCGCCAGGGTGGAGAGAATACATCTCGTCGGTGTGGCCGATCTGGCTATTCGGCGGATGGATGATCTGCGGATCTTCCCAAATGGACGGCCCGCTATTGGCCCCGACGTAGCTCCCCGCGTTGTCGTAGTTGATGCCGGTGCCGCCGGTGCCCGAACTCGCGAATGTCCCGTAGGAATAATGCTTGGCGCCGGGGACAACCCCCGGCCAGACGGCATCGGCGAGATTCGGCGACCGTTCGCCGGCCGCCACGGTGTTACTCAACCCATCGGAGATGGAGGCGAACGTGTTGTGGCTGTTCCGATACATCACGCCATTTGCGCCCAACGTCTGATTCTCGTAATCCACGGTCGCAGGGGCGCTCCAGATATCGTTCCAGCCGACGTTGTGGACGTAGTTTGCGCGGGCGAAAGTGGCGTTCTGCCAGAGTTGCAGATTGATGTCGGTGACGCCCACCGTGGGGCCCGAGTTCCCCGCCGAGGGGCAGAGATAGACCTGGAGCGACGTCGTCACGAGCGAGGAGTTCGCCACATCCCAGCAGGGGAGGTTGGTGTTGAGCGCGTTGAAGAGAGGAGACTGCTCGACGTTCGGTAGAAGCGTCGTGAGCCACCCCCAACCCGGTCCCCAATCGCCCGTCTGCGAGTCCCTGAACCCGACCCGGGGCCAGCTCTGGTAGCCGGCCGGGAGGCTCCCGTGGCTGCTCTCGTAATTGTGCAGGGCGAGGCCGATTTGCTTCAGATTGTTGATGCACTGGGCACGCCGTGCCGCCTCGCGCGCCGCCTGGACGGCGGGGAGAAGTAGGGCAATGAGGACGGCGATGATGGCGATCACAACCAGGAGCTCAATGAGCGTAAAACCGCGTGCGGACGGATGCCGCATGGCAATCCCCTTGGGCCTACCCCGTTTGAATCCAAAAAATTGCGTTATCCAACTCAGAGACGGATTCTAACAATCGAAGGCGAAATTCAAAATGAAATTTTTGGACACCCAAAATTTATTCTTGGAAAGGCCTTCATTGCCCGGAATTCAAGAGGCGTCGAGTGTATTGAAAATGAGAAATCTAAATGCTCGCAATTCTTCTGCTCGGATTTTGATAGATTGTAATTAAATACAAATAATAATAAATTTAATAAATATATATCCTAATTATGCATAGGTATCATCATCACTTCAAGCTTGAGTGCAGAATGAATCCGATCAAGAAAGCAGCTTTCGTCATCATTAGCGTAATCGCCTCCGTAGCAAATGCGGATCCCGGACACGTCGGAGGGGAATTTGTTCAGACATCAGGACATATCGAGAGTCTGAGTAAGACTCAGCTCAGGCTCAAGACGGAAGAAGGGGTACTTGACGTGATGCTAAAGTCGTCAACGAAGGTGAAGAAGGGGCGTTCGGACAAGAAGGCTGAACTAGCTCCGGGAAACTATGTAACTATCTCCGCCATTGAAAACAAGGACCAAAGCGTGACGGCGTACGAAATCTTCGTATACCCTTCCGACGGCATCGACAAACACATGAAATAGATAATCGGTGACGCGAGGCATTGCCCCACAAAGATGAGATTGCGTCAATTTGTCGCAATTACTTCCAAGCTCACCGTACCCGCTCTCGAGCGCGAAGCGTCGCTTCAACCCGAACGCCTCCTCGTGGAATCCGATGGTCCGCTCGACATTCTTAACATAAAGTATCGTGTATCCAAATTTCATGGCCTTCTCCTTGATGGGGTTCGCTCGCATCGCCACTATTTAGAAACCCTAACAGAATGATCGTAGAGGGTACGCCGTTCGCACCCTGTCCTCCCGATATTCATTTGGAGGAC
>CALKTZ010000144.1 GCA_937997355.1 uncultured Planctomycetales bacterium
GCTGGTGCTCGCCGCCGGAAAGCTCGGCGGGATGATGGTCGAGCCGCTTCCCGAGGCCGACCGATTCGAGAGCCTCGCGAGCCTGTTCCCTGCGAATCTCCCGGGATTGCCCCGACAGGATCATCGGCAGTTCGACGTTTTCGAGGGCCGTCCGCGACGGGATCAGGTTGTACGCCTGGAAGATCATCCCGACCGAGCCGAGCCGGAAGTCGGCGAGGCCGTCGGCCGAGAGCTTCGACAGGTCGCGTCCGTCCACCATTAGCCGTCCCTCGGTCGGCCGGTCCAGCCCCCCCAGCAGGTTGAGGAGGGTCGACTTCCCCGATCCGGACTTGCCCAGCAGCGCGACCCGTTCCCCTCGTTCCACCTTCAGGGAAATCCCCCTCAGCGCCACGACCGGGGCCGAGCCGGTTCCATAACGCTTCTCCACCCCGTCGGCCAGGATCGCCGGTCCCGTCGGGATCTCGGCCGAAGTTTGGTTTTCGTCCATGTCATGCCCGGCCCGTTCAGGGCCGGTCGCTCGACTGAAGATCGGGTCATTGACGAATGTCAGAGGACTTCTCAGTATCGCCGAGCATTCAGGAATTGGGAAGGGGGTTTCGAAATCGCGTGCCTCCACGCCGAGGCTGCCCGGGATGAACCGGGCGCAAAAGACAGGCCGGCGACGATTCGCCGGCCTGCACGTCTCAATGAACTCTTTTGACATTCGCGACGGTTGCGACGGATCAGCCGTTGAGTCGGCGGCGCAAGCCGAGCGTGCCCGCGAGCGCGATGCCGAGCATCACGATTGAGCTGGGCTCCGGAACCGCCGAGACTCCGCCCACATAGTCCAGCGCCTGCTGCTCGGTGACGACCGCGACGCCGTAATTGATCGTCCCATCCCCGAAGTCGCCGTTGCTCCACAGATTGACGAACATGCCATTGCCGATCTCGAAGAGCAGCCCATAGATATCGAAATAGCCCCCGTGGAACGGGTAGTCGGAGGCGGTTTGCGGCGAGCCGCCCGGCCAGAACAGGTTGGTGAAGCTCAGGGTGCCGTGATTCTCCGGGGGCAAACCGTCCGCGACCGCGAACCGGCTGAAATCGTCCGGCGCCAGCAAGTTGGTCGGCTCGGGCGTGGCGTGCGTGATGGGCACGAGGGCGCCGATCGGTGCGTCGACGATATTCAGGCCGTTGTTCGTGTCGGTGAAGGTCCCGCTGACTCCGGTCACCTCGAAAGCCTGGGGGTACGTCGCGTCGGTCGCCGTTCCGTATGTCAACGTGATCTTGCCGCTCACCCCGGGACCGGCGAACGCGAAGTCGAACGTGCCGGCATGCGCCCGGGACGCGAGCGAAGCCGCCAGTAACGCCGTCGAGATGACGAGTTTTTTCATCATTGCGAAATCCTTTTGGTTTCCAAACGGGAGAGTGCTTCCGCGCTCAAAAGGGTGGGCGACGGATGCGTTTGCGGCCCGACTCGCCGAGGAGCGGATCACGTGCGGCTCGACAGTCCGGCCGAGGGGTCCGACCCCAAAGTCCGAAGATTCTAGTCATCCAAACAGGCGGGTGCAAACTCTTAAACTCCTCCTCCGAAGAACAATATCCGCAGCGGCTAAGTTAACACGGGTTGACGCCAAAACTCCCACCGGCGGGCTTCGGCCGTGGCGAAACAATAAGCGGCATCGCGAGGAAGACCGATCAGAAAAAAGCAGGCCGGTGGATAATCCACCGGCCTGCACGACTCATCAAATTGTCCAACCGCCTTCAAGTCGGCCGATTGCCGACGGCAAGCTTCAGGCTTTGCGACGGCGGAGCACCCGAGAGCCGCCGATCATCAGGATGCCCATTCCGAGCATGGCCATGGAGGTCGGCTCGGGGACGACAGCGTTGAGCGTTATGGCCCCGGACCAGCTCGCCACGCTGCCGATATCGGATTGCGTGTAGCTGACGATCGCTTCGAGGTTGTCGTAGAACGTGGGGGCGAATACCGTGCCCGCCGGACCAAAACTATCGATCGTGGTGACGGTGAAGGGGATGCCCGGGCCGCTGACCACGGGCCCGACGCCGATGTCGACGCCGAGATTGGTCGGGACCAACCCCACAGTCCCATAGCCCGAGATGTAGGCGGGGGCATAGGAGCCGCCATTCGTGATCGTGGATGTGCCGGAGGCCCCGTTGGTGAAGGACACGCCGCCGGTGCTGGTGGCGTTGTTGTAGAAACCCGGGACGATCGGTGTTCCGAAGAGGAATGAGTAGGCAACCGGGCCGGGGCCGAAATTCGTCGTGGTGACGCCGAAGGTGATGAAGGGATCGGTATTGTAGAGCGCCGTCACATGAATCGAATTGCCGTTGACTTCGAGGGTGGCATCCAGCGAGAAGAACTTCGCGGATTCATCCACCGGTTTGATGAATCTCGAGAGGTCGATCGTCTCCCCATCGACGGTGACCGCGGCCGCCGGCGGCGGCGGTATTACCACGGCGGAAACGGCATGAGTTCGCCCGGACGCGAGGGCGAGGACGGCGAACGAGAGCAAAATACGACGGCTAAAAAGCATAGAAGTATCTCCTTGAACGCTAATCTTCCTGAGGATCTGCAATTGTTCATGGGCCAGGCGCGGAAAAGGATCCTCGACCGGGGTGAAATCGCCGATGATAATTTTCGAATGTTTTGCCTCTCGGCCAATCCAGGCGATCTCACCCTTCACCAGTCGGCTCGACGACCCAAGCCGAAGCTGACCCGGTTGGTGTCCTGCTATCAGACTATTTTGATTCAAGTAATGCAAGAAAAATTCATTTTGGTTGAGTTGGCCGTATTGGTTTGAGCGGTTGGAACTTGCCTCGGCGAAAGACTTTACAGCGATAATGGGTTCAATAAACCATCGATACGTTTATTATGCTTGTGCGATTTATTATTCTGTAACATATTGAAAATAAACAATTTATGAAAAATTTTCGCCAGCGGTACGTGGCCGTGAATGTTGCAAAAAAACCATGCCGCGTTCGGCCTGGCCGGTTGAAACGATGGGAGTTTCAGGTCGATTCGATTGAAACTTCGGGCAAATCGTATTTATTAAAATTGTTTTATGATGTTTTATGATATTCGTTGGAGCTGCGTGGTGTTATCCTGGGTTTTGTGCTAATTTATTCATTTTCAATCAGGATGGGGGTGGTCTCGGCGATTGCCGGAAATCATAAAATCATGATAAGTTGATTTTTTGTGGCCAGCTTCGTGGGGCGTCGATGGCGATTGCGTCATGAAATCCGAGGGGAAAATCCGTATCGTGTAACCCTTGGAAATGACCCCGATTCAAAACCAACCTTGAATGTTGGAAGTGTCCGCCGATGATTGCGAATCCCCTGGCGCTTCGGCTCGATCCCGCGTTGCCGATCCGGGAGCAGATT
>CALKTZ010000145.1 GCA_937997355.1 uncultured Planctomycetales bacterium
CGAGGGGCCTCGTCGAACGCCCGTTCGTTTTTCCAAAGCCGCACGAGTTCGCGACCGAGCGCCAGCACGGCCCAGAAGTAGATCGCCGTGCCGACGTACTGTTCCCAGCCCCGCTCGAACATCAGGGTGGGATCGAATACCATCAGGCCGATTGGGAAGATCATCCCCAGGGTCAGCATCACCACCGTGGCGAGATAACCCAATCGCTGCGATCCGTTTGAACTGCGAGCCATCCTTGCCTCCCATTCCGATTGGACCGGGCCATTTCCCAATCACCTGGCCGAAATCGGCCAGGCGTGGCGGGCACGATCAACGGATCGATGTCCCCTGGCATCGGCGATGCCGGGAACGAGCGGGACAATCCCTCGAATCTCGACTCTCGTCAAGATCGGCTCACTCGCGCGGATGGCTGCAAGGAAAATCGCGAAAATCCGAAAAATCGACAAATCAGTCCTAGCGGCTTGGCCTGATCGTGCCGAAGGATTCATTCTTGGCCGATTCCGTCGTCGGCTTCGGTTGCAGGAGTCCTTTCTGGGGCGTGCCGGGATCTTGCCGGTAGATCAGCACTCGATCATGCACGATCAGGACCAGATCGTTCCGCCGATCGCCATCGACGTCGCCGATCGCCATGTCCCGGGGCTCGATTTGCCCCGCGCTGTTGAAGAAGGTCTTCCGCTCGAAGACCTTGAAGGTGAGGGCCGGGATCAGATCCTTGTCGCCGGCGAAGGTGGCGATCTCCAGGGACTGTTCGCCGATGTCGGTGAAGACCACGTCGGGGCAGCCGTCGTTATTGACATCCCCCGCGATCAGGTCGCCGAGCCTCGCATCGTTCCGCTTGGACTCATAACTGGCGATGGTCTTGAGCCGTTCGCCCTTGCTCCCGGTGAGGAGGACGCTGAAACGATCCGTCCCCGCGATGAGGAGGTCGTCGAGTCCGTCGCCGTTGAGGTCGGCGACGTGCAGCCCCTCGAAGGAGCTGAGCGGGCCGATCTTGCGGGAGCCTCTCGGGCGATAGACCCCATTTTGCGCCGCCAGGAAGATGAGCGATTTGCTCGCCTTGTCCACGAGGACCACTTCCTTGGTCCCGTCTCCGTCCACGTCGAGCGCGGCGGCGCCGACGATCTGTGCCGAGTTGCGCCCGGCATTGAACTGATCCTTGATCTGCCAGTTGTTCTTCGAATCCAGCTCGATCCGGCGGGCATAGGTGTTCTGTGCCGCCAGGATGGCCTGGCCGCCGAGGTCGACGGAACCCAGGCCCGGGTATCCCACTCCCGCGAGCGGGCCGAGCGAGCCGGCGAATGGCTTGGGGACATCCCCCTTTTGCCCGAGCAACAGGATCGGGGCGCCATAGGAATTGAAGACCATGAAATCGATATTCCCGTCTCGGTTGAAATCCATCGCACGAACCGAGGGGGGAGGCGCGGTCAAACCGTTGAGCGAGATCGAGCTTGTTTTGCCCCCCCACAGGAAAGGCTTGAAGGCGCCGGATTTCTCTCTCGCCATGGCGCCGAGGGTGTATTTCTCGGAATTGCCGGATTGCGACCGGGTGATGTAGAGCAGTTCGAGCTTCTTGTCGTTGTCGAGATCGGCGAACTCGACGAGGATGGGGTCGCCATCGACCGGGATCGGCGAGGGGAAGGTTAAACGCCCTTGCTCCCACTCGCTCCGCCCGATCTGCTTCTCCTGCTCGGAGACCACGTAGAGCTCGACCTTGCCGTCCCCATCGAGATCCGCCAATCGCGCGGAACGCCCCCCGTTGAGGCCCGGGAAGGATTGCCCCGCGCCGAGCCCCGTCTTCCCGCTCTGGCGGAAGACCCAGACCTGCGCGTTGGAGGGGTCCGTGACGACGACGTCCGCCTTCTTGTCCCCGTCGAGGTCGCCGATGGCCAGCGATCTCCCGCGTTCGTTCCCTTGCGGCAGGGCGAAGGAGACCAGTTGGCCCCTCTTCTCCGGATCTTTCTCCTCGGAGGTGTCCAACGTCAGGATTCTCGCCCGGCGAGTTGCCTGCTCGATGATCAGGATCTCATCTCCTCCTTTCCCGTCCATCTGACCGAAGGCGATCGCTTGCGGTTGCTCGACGGTGAATCGATGTTCCGGCCCCAACTTCCGGTCTTCCGTCGCGAATCGAATATGGATCGGATCGTCGGACTGGCCATCCATGATGATCAGGTCGGCCGCGTGATTGCCGTCGATGTCGGCCGCTCGCAAAATCTGCGGGCTCATGGCGGTATGAGGAATCCGCTCGGGCTCGCTCAAGATCCCCGTGGCGGTCTGGTACACCAGGATCAGCTCATGATCGCCCAATAAGGCGAGGTCATCTCGCCCGTCCTGGTCGAGATCGGCCACCGTCAAGGCGGTCGCGCTCTCGGTCCCCTCGCCGGAATTCACCTTCTTGGGAATCCCGAACCGGCCGTCCCCTTCATTGAAGAGGATCTCGATCTCCGCGGGGGTGCCGTAGTAGGCGATGTCCAGCTTGCCGTCCCCATTGAAATCGCCGGTCGCGATACTCACCACGGCCTTGTTGACGGGGATGCTCACCAACCGCATCCGGCGATCGAACTCGATCTTGTTGGGATCTTTTCGAAACGGACGCTCGGCTTCCGACGCGGACGGCCCCTTGCCGCTCAGGAGGAGATCGATCTGCGATCGGGCATTATTGCTGACGATCACGTCGTCGATCTTGTCTCCATCCAGGTCCTTCAAGAGAAGACTCGAGATCCGAGAATCGAGCTTGTAAATCTCGATCGGCTGAAAGCCGAAGTAATCGGCAAGGCGGGGAGGATCGGCGCCGAATGAAGCGGCCGGCGACAGGGCGCAAAGGAGCAAGGCCGCCACGCGCGCCACGCCCAGCTTGACCAACCGCACGTTCATCAATCGAGCCGAATCCATCATCGCCGCACTTCCCTAAAATCCTGAAGCCCCTGGCCAATTTCGCCAAACATCCTGATAGGACCACCCAATAGCCTACGGGTGGGAAGATCCAGCGACAAGAGAGGACGCGAGAGCGAGGTGACCCGCTTGATTTTGGCATCGGCGCCTACCTCCGGGGACAGTCCCATTTTCCACGACCGGCCAGATCGCCCGGTCATCAGTCATTAACGTGGAAAATCGGGACAGTCCCCTACAGTTCGCCAAAACCGAGTGGGGCACACGAGAGAGCGAGCATGCCGGCGATCCCGGTCGACGCCAGGAAGCTCGAATCCTCCCGAACCGTCCTGGCGTTCGGCGAGGTGTTTCGCATTTGCGGGTTTTATTCGATTCCGCATTTCGAATCCGCAAACTGCTCGCGACCGGAATCGCTCCACGGCGATGGCCGGGTTTGATAGAATATCCTGGTCGCAAGTCCAGTAAGTGAAGCGCCGGGATCGCGAGTCGTTTTTTGCGAAACGAACCCAATTGGCCGACCCTCCGATCGCCGAATCATGGAAAATTGCGGCACGTCGAAATCGTCGGGTAAGGTTGAGCGACCCTGATTGCGACGACGCTGGTGGTTCTTTCCCTGTTCCGGGGTGACTGAGACATGCCTTCCGATCGCCCATTCGTTCACCTCCATTGTCACAGCCACTACAGCCTGCTCGATGGCGCGAACAAGCTGCCCGATCTGGTGAAGGCCGTCCACAAGATGGGGATGCCCGCCGTCGCCATCACCGACCACGGCAACATGTACGGGGCCGTCGAATTCTTGCGCGAGGCGAAGGCGGCCGGCGTGATTCCGATCGTGGGGCTCGAAGCCTACGTGGCCCCCGGCAAGCGGACCGATCGGACCCTGGGTGGGGTGTCCGGCCGCGAGCACTCGTTTCACCTCACGTTGCTTGCCCGCAATGCGGCGGGCTTCCGGAACCTGATGCGGCTCTCCTCGCTCTCGTTCCTCGAAGGCTATTACTACAAGCCTCGAATCGACAAGGAGATCCTGGAACGCCACTCCGAGGGGCTGATCTGCCTCTCGGGCTGCGCGTCGGCCGAGTTCTCCGACCTCATCCTCCACGAGAAGACGGCCGAGGCCGAGCAGCTCTGCGCCTGGTATCAGAAGGTCTTCGGCGAGGAGAACTTCTACGTCGAGATTCAGAACAATGGGGTGCAGATCCAGAAGGACTGCGAGGAGGCCGCGGTCGATGTCGCGAGGCGGATGGGGCTCCCGCTCGTCGCGACCAGCGACGCCCATTACCTCACCCGAGAAGACGCCCCCGCGCACGACGTCATGCTCTGCATCAACACCGGCAAGACGCTCGATGATCCGGGTCGGATGCGGTTCGATACGACCGAATTCTTCGTCCGAAGCCCCGACGAGATGTACGAGGCGATGCCGGGGCACGAGGACGCCCTGGCGATGTCGGCGAAGATCGCCGCGATGGTCGAGCCCCATTATGCCGACCTGGGGCTCGGCAAGCGCTGCTTCCCCTCGTTCCAGCCCCCGAGCGGCCAGACCCCGGAAGAATTCCTCCGCCAGCTCTGCGAACAGGGGCTGAGGGAACGCTACGGCGAACCGGTCCCCCAGGATGCCATCGATCGCCTGGCCCATGAGCTGGAAATCATCAACCGGATGGGGTTCGCGTCCTACTTCCTGATCGTCTGGGACTTCGTCCGCTATGCCCGCGAGAAGGGGATCGCCGCGGCGGCCAGAGGCTCGGCCTGTGGCGCGATCGTCAGCTACGTGCTCTACATCAGCAGCGTCTGCCCGATCAAGTACGACCTCCTCTTCGAACGATTCCTCGACCCGAATCGTTCCGAGGCGCCCGACATCGACATCGACCTCTGCCAGGAACGGCGGTATGAGGTCATCGAATATGTACGCCAGAAGTACGGCAACGCGAATGTCGCGCAGATCGGCACGTTCGGCACGCTCAAGGCCAAGGCGGCCATCAAGGACGTCGGGCGGGTGATGAACCTGCCGCTGGCGCGGGTCGAGCAGATCAACAAGCTCATCCCGACCAGGCTGAACATCACGCTCGCCGAGGCGCTGAAGGAAGAACCGGCCCTCCGAAAACTGAGGGAAGACGACCCCGAGATCGAGAGGCTGCTCGACTTCGCCCAGCGGATCGAGGGATCGGTCCGGAACGCCAGCACGCACGCGGCCGGCGTGGTGATCGCCGATCAGCCGCTCGATACCCTGGCCCCGATCCAGAAGATCCGCCGGGGCGACAAGGAAGAGATCATCTGCACCCAGTGGGACATGGGGGACGTCGAGAAGGCCGGGCTCCTCAAGATGGATTTCCTGGGGCTCCGGAATCTGACGACCCTGGACGCGGCGATGCGGATCATCGCCGAACGCCATCCCGACTCCCCGCTCGATCTGGACCGGCTCCCGCTCGACGATCAGAAGACGTTCGAGCTACTCCAAAGGGGCGAGACGAAAGGGGTCTTCCAGCTCGAAAGCGGCGGCATCCGCGACCTCCTGATCAAGATGAAGCCCGACCGCTTCGCAGACATCATCGCGACCAACGCCCTCTATCGCCCCGGCCCGCTCAACGGCGGCATGGTCGACTCCTACGTGAACCGCAAGCACGGGCGGGAAGACGTGACCTACGAGCACGCCGTTATGAAGGAGGTGCTCGAAGAGACCTACGGCGTCATGGTCTACCAGGAACAGGTCATGCGGATCATGAACCGCCTGGGAGGGATCGAACTCTCGAAAGCGTATGCCACGATCAAGGCGATCTCCAAGAAGAAGACCGACCTCATCGCCGCCAGCCGCGACGTGTTCATCCAGGGGGCCGTGGAACGCGGCCTCGAAAAAGACAAGGCCACGCGGATCTTCGACCTGATCGTCTTCTTCGGCGGATACGGCTTCAACAAGTCGCACAGCACCGCCTATGCGTTGGTCGCCTATCAGACGGCCTACCTGAAGGCCCACTACCCCACCGAATACATGGCGGCCGTCCTCTCCTCGGAGATGGACGGGGCGGAACGGGACAAGTTCTTCGTCGAACACATCGACGACTGTCGCCGGATGGGGATCGAGATCCTGCCCCCGGACATCAATCGGGGGAATTTCGCGTTCCGAGTCGACCGCGAAGGGACGCTCCACTTCGGCCTCGGCGCGATCAAGGGGGTCGGCAAGAAGGCCGTCGAGGCGGTCGTCAAGGCGAGGGACGCCGGTGCCCCATTCACGGGGCTCGACGACTTCTTCGAGCGTCTTTCCAATAAAGAAGTCGGGGTCGGGAACGCCGAGACCCTGATCCGCGCCGGCGCCTTCGATTGCCTCAAGGCCCGACGCTCCCAACTCCTGGCGATCCTCAACCGATCGATGCAGGCCGGGCAGGCCAAGCAGGAAGATCGACGCCGAGGCCAGCGCGGACTCTTCGACGACTTCGAAGCGGAATCCCATTCCGCCCTCAACGGCAAGGGGAACGGCGCCGCGTCGGGGAGCAATCTCCCGGATATTCCGGAATTGCCGGATGTCGAGCGGCTCGCCGGTGAGAAGAAGGCGCTCGGCTTCTACATGTCGAGCCATCCCCTGGCCCGGCACGCCCAGCTGCTCCAGGCGCTGGCGACCCACCAGGTCGAAGACCTCGCGGGGCTGCCCGACAAGGCCGAGGTGATCCTGGGGGGGATGCTCGGGAATATCCAGATCCGGAACGTCCAGAAGAGCCGATCCGGGCTCACCCGGATGGCCAAGCTGACGGTCGAGGATCTCACCGGCTCAACCCCCGCCATGCTCTGGCCCGAGGAGTTCGACAAGTCGGCCGACCTGGTCAAGAACGACGACATCGTGTTCGTGAAGGGGACGCTCAGCCGTCAGCGCGAGCCGGCCGAGCTGATCATCAGCCGGATCATCCCGCTTGCAAACGGACCTGCCGAGCTGACCAAGGGGGTGGTGATTCGGCTCAGCAAGGGGCTGCACCAGCCGGAGCATCTCGAAAAGCTGCTCCGGGCGATTCGGATTCGCCCGGGGGGCCTGGAATTGTACCTCGAAATCGTCGGCCTCGAAAACGTTCGGCGGGCGATCTTTCGCGCAGGGTCTTCGCTCAGAATCCGCCACGATGAAAAGTTGATCGCCGATCTGGAAATCGCCGTCGGCGAGGGGAACGTCCGGCTCCTCGGTCAGCGAGGGACGACCACCCGAGTGGCCCCGATTGCGGCCAGGCCGAGCCCCAGCAAGACGCTCGTCGCCGTCTCCTCGG
>CALKTZ010000146.1 GCA_937997355.1 uncultured Planctomycetales bacterium
CGCTTCCCTCGCCCCTATTACGAGAAGCTGGCGGCCGACTATCAGGCCCGCCGCGACATGTTCTGCCGAACCTTGCATGAAGTCGGCTTCACCTTCGAGCCGCCGCAGGGGGCCTATTACGTGATGGCGGGGATCGACGCCTTCGGCTTCGAGGACGACCTCGCCTGCGTCCGGCATCTGGTCCGGGAGATCGGCGTCGCGGCCGTGCCGGGGTCGAGCTTCTTCAACGACAAATCCCTCGGCCGGAATCTGATTCGCTTCTGCTTTTGCAAGAAGGATGAGACCTTGCGGGAGGCCGCGAAAAGACTGAAGACGTTACGAATAAAAGAATCGTGATTTCTGAAAGGTGCATGATTTCGAGCCGATTCCTACAATTCGAGAGGAATTTCCCGTCGGCCGGCGGCTCCGCCCCCTCGTCGCGGGGCCGGTGGACCGTCCTCTCGATCGCCAGGTCGGGGGATGTTTCCTCCTCGAGGGCGTGCAGGCCGAATTCGGCCATGTCCATCCTGAATTGCCACGATGGATGTTCGCCATGGGCCAAGGCGAGCCGCCATTCGACCACGAGCCCCCCAGCTCGTCGGCCTCGGCCCGCCCTCGGCCTGGCGGTTGGTTCACGCGTTCAGATCCGGGCGTTGGTCACGTCCAGCGACCCGTTGACACGCCAGAGGACGCCCGGGTCCGACTGCTTGGTGAGCCAGTCGGCCAGTAGCGTGTAGTGGCGCTCGCGGATCGTGGCGCTCCGATTCATGATGCTCTCCAGGTCCGCCGTGTGGTGCGGGTTGTCCGCTGGGATGCCGCCATCGCCGTTATATTCGTCCCGGTAGCCGATCATGTGCCCGAACTCGTGGATGGCCGGGACCATCGGCACCGGGCCTCCCTTGTCTTCCGGGGTCAGATCCTGGCTGTCGAGGTTGGTGTTGCCGTTGGTGATGAGCCCGCCGCCGTCGTCGACGTTGCTGGTGACGCCGGCATCCACCTTGGTAATGTGGAGGTTCCAGTGAGAATGTCGAAAGACGCTCAGGTCCTCGCCGCCATCCACCTCGAAGAGGACGCCGACATCCGTGACGGGAGGCGCCGTCCCGAGGGTCGTGATCCGGTGTTTCTCGCTCCAGACTTGCTCGACACCCAGCTTGAACCCCGCCATGTAGGAAAGCTTCTCCCCGGGGTTCCAGATCAGCGGCGAGCCCGACGACGGCCCCTTGGTGCTGGTACCGTTCTTGAATTTGAAGCTGCAGATGACGGTCACGACCAGCACGCCGCGCCGAGGGTTGCCGAGCTCTTCAAACAGGGAAAGGTCGTAAGCGGCGTCCCACTTGAGCCCGGCATTCAGGTCCACGTTACGCTCGGAGAACAGCAGTTTCCCCCTGTCGGGGAGGATGTGTACGGGCGAGGTGCTCCCTCGCCTGGGCGGGATCGGCGGCGGCGGCGGCGGCGGCTTCGGAGGCACTGGCGTAGGCGCGGGGAACAATTGGTCCAGCCGAGTCAGGGTGTCTCGGCCCGCCCGCCCGTCCCAACCGTCGGGGGAGAACCCCTGGTCGATCTGGAACTGGCGGACGACAGCCGTCGTCTCCTTGCCGTAGATCCCGTCCGGCTTGCCCCCGCGGAAGGAGATCGGCATTTGATACCCGAGGTCGGACAGGGCCTGCTGGACGAGCTCGACGGCCTGTCCCTTCGGCTCGCCGATTTTGAGCGGCGGCTTGTTCTCCGCCGCGCTTTGGAGTCGAGCGTTGCTGGCGAAACGTGGTGATGTCAGCGGCATGGTTGCCTCCCTTGCTGTTGCCTACAAGCCAGGCGAGGAATATCGATCGGGTGCCTCGATACGGCTCCGGCAGGCTCGCCGCAAACGCGGAATCGGCCGCCGTCCGGAGCCGATCGACCCCTCCCGGGGCCGGCTGATGGGTGTTTCCCGCTGCTCTCCATCGTGGCGCCGACCCGAAGCCGCGGCTTCGCCCACGGCGGGCTCGGCGCTGTCGTCCCGCCCCCGGGCGAGGGCGTCACGCGTCGGAATCGAATCCCGTTCCTTCTTATATACAAATAGATTGGAGGACGTGACTTTGATAAATAAAACAAGCAAAGATTTAAATAATTAGGACTTGTGTCGGCCGGCTCGCTGAAGCGCGCGATGACCCGCCCGGCGCGACGCGGTCAGTTCACGCCGGTCTTCTCGCGCGTCGGCTTCGCCGAGCGGCCACCGCCGCCGAACGGCTCCGGAAACTGGAGCGACGCGATTAATCTGGATCGGCCTCGGATTGCAATCGTCGCCAGGCATCGACGAGATTCAATCGGGCGGCCCAATCGTCGATGTAGGTCATGTCGAGGCGACCGTGCTGGACCTCGTAGACCCGCAAGGCATCGCGGAACTGCTTCTCGCTCCCACCCGATAATTCGGCCCAGCGGAGTTTCATGAGGATCGTATCCTCGGGCGTGGAGACTTCGATCTCGGTGCCGAGAATGTCCGCCTTGCGCCTGCGGCGAAACCGCGACAGGTCGAACGGGTCGTCGGTCAGGAGATGGAAATCGATCTTGTCGCCGCTGGCATACTCGACGACGTTGAACATGGTCTTCAGGCGAAGGGCCTCATCGACGGACTGCTTCGATATGTAAAAGTTGTCCGGCGGGAACCGGTCGATCAGTTGCGCGGCCGATTCCGGACTCAGCGAGACGACGAGGTCGATGTCATGCGTTAACCGGGGCTCGCCCTGGAGGCTTGAGGCATAGGACCCGGTGATCATCGATTCGATGCCCAGATCGCGCAGGATCTGGAGCAACCGTGTCAGTAATTCCGGTTGTGACATTTTTCGAGCCGCTTCAGGAAGTTCGAAGACCTTGAGGAGTTTCTGCTCGGGGGTCATCGATCGTAGGATCTCCAGGTAGATCCGGTGGTTCGGCCTGGCCTTGGGATCGGTCGCCATGTCGGACGCCTCGGTGGAATTCCTCGATTGTGATCGAAGTAAATCGCACCCAATTTTAACGCATTCACGACCCGAATGTTCGGCAAACGAGCGAGAGGCCGGGACGATTGCCATCCCGGCCCCCTTTTCTTGGGTCAACGCTCGCTCTCACGGCCAGGAATCAGTTCACGCCGGTCTTCTCGCGCGTCGGCTTCGCCGAGCGGCCACCGCCGGTCGAGGCGGCCTTGCTGGACGAGGAGCCTTCAACCGGATTCCCCTCGGCATCAATGTGGTGGATGGTCTTGCCGAAGGGGAGCGACCGGATCGATTCTTCGACCTTCGACCGATCGCCGACGACCAGGATCGCCAGCGAGTCGGGGGTGATGTAGGTCTTTGCCACCCGGTCGACGTCCGCCTTGCTCACCGCCTCGACATTCGGCTGATAGGTCTTGAAGTAGTTGTCGGGGAGGCCGTAGATGACGACGCTCATGAGCGCCCCGGCAACCCCCCCGGTCGTTTCGAAGCGGCCCGGGAAGCCCTGGATGATGCGCCCCTTGGCGAAGGCGATCTCGGCGTCGGTAGCGGGCCTCGATCCGCCGATCTCGGTCAGCTCCTTCATCAGCTCGACCAGCGATTCCTTGGTGACCGACGTGCGGAAGGTGCCCCCGGCTTCGAAGGGCCCCGGCCCCTTGCGGAATGCGAACTCGGATCGCGCGCCGTAGGTGTAGCCCTTGGCTTCGCGGAGGTTCAGGTTGATCCGGCTGGAGAACTGGCCGCCGAGGATCGCGTTCATGACCTCGATCGGGAAGAAGTCGGGGGTCTTGCGGGGGACGCCGACCTT
>CALKTZ010000147.1 GCA_937997355.1 uncultured Planctomycetales bacterium
GCTGGCGAGCGACAGGATGAGGAGCTGCAGGAATTTCATCGACGGCGCCTCCTCGACCCGGAAATGTCTCGACATCGAGCGTGAGCGATCATTGATCTTGGCGACCCCCACTCCGGCCCCGCCTCCCTCTCTCCAAAGGGAGAAGGAAACCGAGGTGAGGGTCGGCTTCGGGTGGATCGATGGGCGGCCGTGTCACGTTCCATGCTCCGGCCGCCCCAGAAGACCGCGGTGATTTCTCATCCCGCTGGCGGGAGAGATCAGGCGGTCACCAGGACCTCTTGCGGGGCGACGCCGTTGTGGTGGCCGCCGCCGAGAAGTTCCAGCCCCAGGGCCGTCTCGCCGTGCTGGCTCATGTCGAGACCTTCGATTTCCTGGTCGTCGGTGACTCGCAGCGGGATGATGATATCGGTGACCTTGTAGAGGATGAAGGAGCCGATGAAGGCGAAGGCGGCGACGATCACGAGGGCGATCATGTGATACATGAAGGTCTTCGTCTCGCCGGTCTTGAGGCCGACGTCGGCGGCGAAGATGCCGGTGGCGATCATGCCGACGATCCCCCCCACGCCGTGGCACGGGAAGACGTCCAGCGTGTCGTCCAGGGTCGACTTGGTCCGCAGGTGGACGGCGAGATTGCTGATCACGCTCGCGGCCAGGCCGATGATGATGCTCTCACGCACGGTCACGAACCCGGCGGCCGGGGTGATCGCGACGAGGCCGACGACCGCCCCGATGCAGGCCCCCAGGGCCGAGGGCTTGGTCCCCTTCATCCAGTCGAAGAAGATCCAGCCGAGCATGGCCGCGGCCGAACCAGCCGAACCAGAGCATGCCCGTGCCGAGGAGCACGAACGGGATGTTCGCCGGCGCGTGGGCCACCTTCTGGATGTGCGACTTACGCCGGCCGAGGATCATCGCCCCCGCGAGGGCCGCGAAGCCGGCCGACATGTGGACGACCGTCCCTCCCGCGAAATCCTTCACGCCCCAGCCGAAGAACAGCCCCTTCGGGTGCCAGGTCATGTGGGCCAGCGGGCAGTAGATCAGCAGGCTGAACAGGACCATGAAGAGGAGATATGAGGAGAAGCGGACCCGCTCCGCGAACGAGCCCGTGATCAGGGCCGGGGTGATGATCGCGAACTTGAGCTGGAACATCGCGAAGACGAGGAGCGGGATCGACGGGGCCAGCTCGTGCGTCTCCACGCCGACGCCATTGAACATCAGGAACGTCCGGGGATCGCCGACGAGGCCGAACCCGCCGACGTCATCTCCGAAGGCCAGGCTGAAGCCGACCCCGACCCACACGAGGCTGATCACCCCCAGGGCGATCACGCTCTGGAGCATGGTCGAGACGACGTTCTTGAAGCTCACCATGCCGCCATAGAAGAACGAGAGGCCGGGGGTCATCAGCAGGACGAGCGCGGAGGCGGTCAGCATCCAGGCCGTATCGCCCGGATCGATCTTGACTTTCCCGGGTGCCATGGAGGGATCGCCGAACGGGAGCAGTGCCACCACGGCAAAAATCGCAAGAAGGATGAAAGGTACGGGGGTTGCTCGGTTCATGGGCACTCCTGATTGATTTCCGGGCGTTAATGAGAGGTCATCAATCCTGTTTTCCCTCGGAGAGGGGAGGGCCAGGTCTGCCCGATGTCATCCAAATCTTTGGTAGATAAGTCTTTGTGTCATGTTCCAGGTCTGGGGGCCTGGCATTTGATGAGCCATGTTCACGAAGATGAATGGGCTAAGAGCAAATCGTGGACCAATTGTATAATTTGCCTATTCGCTCTGTTTTTACGCAAAAGGGGGGACGATTTGGAAGCGATGGGCGCAAAAAAACGCGACGGACCAGGCGGTTGCAAAGCCTGATCCGTCGCGTTCAAGATGCCGAGATGACGCACTCGCTTCGGTTGAACTTCGAAGCTTCGCCGGGCTTACTTGATGAACAGCATCTCCTGGTAGGTCGGCAGCGGCCACAGATCGTCCGCGACGAGGGCTTCGAGCTTATCGGCGGCCGCTCGGACGGTGTTCATCGCCGGGATGACGTCGTCTCGGAAGTGCTTGGCGTGGGACAGGGTGTCCCCCTCGGCATGGTGGTCGATCACCACATTCAGCTTGGCGACGGCGTTATGGATGTCGTCGATCGTCTTGGAGAGGTCGGCGAGGAGATCCTTCTGGCCCTTCGGCGGCTCGATCCCGGCCGCCTTGAGGGACGCGAGCGATCCGGCGACTTCGGCCTGATACCGCAACGCGGACGGGATGATCTGCTTCGAGGCGATCTGCGCGGTGAGGCCGGCCTCGATGTTGATCGTCTTGATGTAGTTTTCCAGCAGGATTTCATAGCGGGAATGGAGCTCCCGCTCGCTGAAGACGCCGTACTTGCTGAACAGGGCGACCGACTTGGGGGAGATGAGGTCCGGGAGGCTGTCGACGGTGTTCCGGCGGTTGGGCAAGCCCCGCTTCTCGGCCTCGGCGTGCCAGGCGGCCGAGTAGCCGTCGCCGTTGAAGATGACCTTCTTGCTGTCGTGGATCAGCTTCTGCAAGAGGGATTGGATCGAGGTGTTGAGATCCTTGCCGGACTTGACGTCGTTCTCCAGCGTGGTCGCGATCTCGTCCAGGCTCTCCGCGACGATCGTGTTGAGCACGACCTGCGGGCCGGCGATCGACTGGCTCGACCCGACGGCGCGGAACTCGAACTTGTTGCCGGTGAAGGCGAACGGGCTGGTCCGGTTGCGGTCGCCGGCATCCCGGGGGAGGGTCGGCAAGGCGGTCACGCCGATCTTGAGCTCGCCGCTCGGCAGGCTGGACTTGGCCCCCCCCTTCTCGATCTGCTCGACGATGTCCTGGAGCATGTCGCCGAGGAAGATCGAGACGATCGCCGGCGGGGCCTCGTTGGCGCCGAGCCGGTGGTCGTTGGCCGGGGTGGCGATGGCGGCGCGGAGCAGGTCGGAGTGCCGGGCGACGGCTTGGATGACGGCGCCGAGGAAGACGAGGAACTGGGCGTTGTCGTGCGGGGTGTCTCCCGGCTTGAGGAGGTTGTTCCCCTCGTCGTCGGACATCGACCAGTTCAGGTGCTTGCCGGAGCCGTTGACGCCGGCGAACGGCTTCTCATGGAGCAGGAGCTGCAAGCCGTAGCGCTCGGCCACGCGCTTCATCGTCTCCATGACGAGCATGTTGTGGTCGGTGGCGACGTTGGCGTTTTCGAAGGTGGGGGCCAGCTCATACTGGGCCGGGGCCACCTCGTTGTGGCGGGTCTTGACCGGGACGCCGAGCTTGTAGAGCTCCATCTCGGTCTCGAGCATGCAGGCCAGGACGCGCTCGGGGATGGCGCCGAAGTAGTGGTCCTCCATCTCCTGCCCCTTGGGGGGCTTGGCGCCGAAGAGGGTCCGGCCGGCGTTGACGAGGTCCGGGCGGGCGTAATAGAAGTTCTTGTCGATCAGGAAGTATTCCTGCTCGGCGCCGGCCGTGGTGAAGACGTTGGTGGCCTTCGACCCGAAGAGCTTCAGGACGCGGAGCGCCTGCTTGCAGAGCGCCTCCATCGAGCGGAGCAGGGGGGTCTTCTTGTCGAGCGCCTCGCCGGTCCACGAGCAGAAGGCGGTCGGGATGCACAGCGTGGTGCCGTTCGGATTTTCGAGGATGAAGGCGGGGCTGGTGGGGTCCCACGCGGTATACCCGCGGGCTTCGAAGGTGGCCCGGATGCCGCCGGAGGGGAAGCTGGAGGCGTCGGGCTCGCCGCGGACCAATTCCTTCCCGCTGAACTCGGTGACCGCCGAGCCGGCGCCGGTGGGGGCGATGAACGAGTCGTGCTTCTCGGCCGTCAGCCCGGTCATCGGCTGGAACCAGTGCGTGTAGTGAGTGGCCCCCTTCTCGATGGCCCACTCCTTCATCGCCGTGGCGACGATGTCCGCGATATTCGGGTCGAGCGAGGCTCCCTTGCGGATCGTATTGCGAAGTGCCTTGACGACCGCCTCGGGGAGCCGTGCTCGCATGACCTCGTCGGAGAAGACGTGGATGCCGAAGAGCTGGCGGATCGGCGTTTCCTTGAAGCTGACCCGAGGGCCGGAGGACTTCCAGGCTGTGACGGCCGCGATGGCACTCTGACGCGCGTTGGTCCCCATTGGACTTATCGACTCCCTTTTGGTTGGTATCGAGAGATGGAACGAAATGGCACCGTCGTCACTTTCGCGGAGATTTGGGATCGCCGAATGGACTGGATCGATCTGCCGATCTCCTTGCGAAATCCCAATCACCCTCGATCACCGCGACATCGGGCCGGGCCTTGCTGGGAATGCCGGAAAGGAGCAGAGCGTTGAGGTAGGGAACCGCTTCGGAAGCCACCGAGGATGATGAGCCGGGAGAGTGCCCAAAACCTACCAAAGCTGCCGAACCAGGGTTCACTGCGGCGGCGGGAGAGGAGTTCTCTGAACCGATTCGCGACTCCCCGGTATTCACCGGAGGATCATTCTCCCAATTCTCGCTTGAGCGGAATTATATCCGGAGCATTTCGGGACCGCTAGGGGGTGCCGTCAGCCGACGGGCCGCGACTCCGTGCGTTCGATCGACTTTGACGCCGCGGGCCTGGATGATCCAACTTGAGAGTATTCTCCGCGCAAGTGCTTTTTCTCATTTTCCACAAATAACCGGAATTGACTCAACCCACTTTCTCGATTTGTCGATTTTCGTAGCGTGTTCCGGAGGTGTGGTTCAGCCTTTGAGCCCGATTGCAGTGGCTTGGTAGGTCCGATCAGGAAGATCCGGGCGACTCTCCCGCCAAGTTCTCCGGGACGTTTCGACAGATCAAAATTCGAGCTGCCAGAGCGAAATTCGGAGGGTCGACAGGATGCGACCGAAGTTTCGAAAGACCGGGCGCCATTGCGCCCTGGCCGTACTCGTTACACTCGGCGGTGGCGGGCTTGCCTCGGCTCAGGAAGAGCCGGAGGTTCTCAAGTCCAGGCCGGCCGCTCCCAGGGGGATGAATGTTCGCGGAGGAATGGCCTCGGCCCGGCCCTATGCGCCGGTCTCGATGAATCGCGCCGGCACTCGCCTCGTCGATCCATCCGTCAAGCGGACCCAGGTGCCGACCGCCACCCCCCCCGCCAGCATCCCCGTCCCGGTCGGGGAAGCCGTCGCCCCGCCCCCCGCCGCCGGGGCGGAAGCCCCCGCCCCCGCTGAAGCCGGCGCACCCGCCACGGGCGCCCCCGAACCGGCCCTCCCCGATCTCGGGGTGCCCGCCGCGGACCGAGGACTCGGCGGCGGCGAGCCGACCGAGGCCGAGGCGGCCGAGGAGAAGGCCGAGCCGACGCTCCTCATGAAGATGCTCGGCATGGAGGAGTCGCCGGTCAAGATCTACGGCTGGATCCAGAACAGCTTCACCGGCAACGCCAACGGCCGGCCCGCCTCGGGCATGAACTTCGGGGTCACCCCGAACACCCTCGCCAACCAGTGGATGGGGAACCAGTATTACCTCATCGTCGAGAACCCGCTCGAACAGAACGATGAGATCAATTTCGGGTTCCGCATCGACAACCTGTTCGGCAACGACTGGCAGTTCAACTACATGCAGGGGCTGTTCAACGGCGCCTTCCCGAACAACTACTTCGCCGGCTACGACATGGCCCAGCTCTACGGCGAAGTCCACCTGCCGATCCTGAGCGAAGGGGGCGTCGACATCAAGGGAGGGCGATTCTACACCATCGCCGGGTACGAACAGGTGCCGGCGATCGCCCGCCCGCTCCTCTCGGTGCCTTACATGTTCACCTTCGGCCAGCCGTTCACCCACTTCGGCGCGCTGACCACCTGGCACGTCACCAAGAGGTTCAACCTCTACAACGGTGCCATCAACGGCTGGGATCGCTGGATCAACACGAACTACAAGTGGGGATACATCGGCGGCTTCACCTGGACCTCCGAGGACGAGAAGACCTCGCTCGCCTTCACGACCGTCTGGGGTCCCAACCAGTTCCCCCGCTTCCTCCCGGGCAACCAGCCGATCTACCCGACCGGCTACGTGAATATCCCGACCCTCTCCGGCGCGGCCAATCCCGGCTACGGCACGAATGACCGGACCCTCTTCACGACCGTCCTCACTCACAAGTGGTCAGACAAGCTGACCCAAGTCGTCGAGAGCGACCAGGGGTGGGAGCGGAACATCCCCGGCCTCGGCGCGAATCCGGTCGGCGCCAACGGCCAGCCCCGCAGCGAGCAGTGGTACAGCTTCGGCAACTGGTTCCTCTACCAGTTCGGCGACAAGCTGACCGGGGTCTGGCGTTCGGAATGGTTCCGCGATCATGGCGGCGCCCGGACCGGGTTTTCGGACAACTTCTACGAGATGACGCTCGGCCTGATCTACAAGCCGGTCGACTACATCTGGATTCGACCCGAAGCCCGCTACGACTGGTCGCAGTTCACCAAGCCGTACAACGACGGCACCCGCAACAGCCAGTTGACCCTCGGCTTCGACGTCATCCTGCTCTTCTGATTCGGGAATCTCGATTCGATCGTCGGGATCGAGACTTGCCCCATCCGGGCCTTTTCGCGAGGCCCGGATGGGGCGTTTGCGTTCGATCCGCGGCCATCCCGCGGCATCCGACATCCAATCCCGCGCGGCGGATCGGGAATGCCTTTCGGGCCAACGATATAGAATAGAATTGGCTGAAGTGTTTCTGAAAGAAAAGAAATGACAGGTTTAATATCTTGTTTTGGTTTGCATTTTGGTCTTAGGGTGGCAAAAATCACCTTTAGCTGCGTTGGATCTCCTCACACGAACTTCAGCCACTTGAGTCCAACCATGAATAAGATCATCTCCACGCTTGCCGCCTTTTTCATCCTTTGCGGTGCCTGGGCGGGTCATTCTTCGGGGGCCTCGCTGTCGGTGCAATTCGATCCAGGGGATTTCACCCTGACCGATGGCGGGATCGGGGACCTCGACCCCACCGACGGGGTCCTGCAATTCGACGAGATCGTCGACTTCGGCGAGGGGTTCGGGGCGGTCCACTTCCAGGGGAAGGCGCTCTACATCGAGGGGGTGCCGTACGTGGGGGTCGGCGGCCAGGTGGGCCGGGCCGGGTTCGGCGTCTCGCTGACGGACTTCACGGCGACCATCGTCCGCACGCCGACATTCATCCGCAACCAGATGATGGTGATCGTCGAAGGGGTCTTCACCCCAGGCATCGCGGCCGGGGATCGCGGCTTCGTGACGGATCATCTCGACGGCTTCATGACGATCCGGAATGATGTCGATCGCGCCGGGATCGAAGACCTGGCCACCTGGGCCGGGGACCCGGCGGTCAGCGCCGGGCATGTCGGCATCGTGATCAACCCGAGCGAGGATCTGAATGAATCCCGGGTCCTCTTCGACCTCGGGACGGTCCGCAGCCCGACCGCCTCCGGCGTCAGGCCGATCGAGACGGTGACCTACCAGCTCAACCTCCCCTTCCTGGGGATCACCGCCAACCAGCTCGAATTACCCGGCAGCGGCACCGCGCTCGTCTTCCCCGTCCCCGAGCCCTCGTCATTCATCCTGCTCGGCTCGGCGAGCGCAATCGGACTCGGTTCCTGGGCGCGTCGGCGACGATGCGCCTGATCGCCGGCCGCGAACTCCGGAGCCGATCGATTACGCACTCGACGATGCGATCGGTTCAAGGGACGCGGCCGCTTCCCGGCGTTTCAAGATCGCAAGGTTTGCCGTACCACCATCTCCAGAACGATCCCGCCAGCAAGGCCCCGATCGAGTAGTAGAGGATGTCCCGGTAATCCGAGACCACGCGATCGCCGAGAAGTCGGGTGCTCGGGAGGATGATCTCGAACACCCAGGACCAGACGAACAGGGGAATGATGATCTCTCCGGCGAGCGGGGGGCCGTCCGACTCGCGGAACCCGGCGCGCCGCTGGAACCAGAGCATGATCGGGACCCAGAAGGGGATGCAGATCAGATCATTGAAGTGATTGTGGACGAATCCGTCATGCCAGATCGACTTGAAGATCCAGCGATTGATGAAGTAAAGGCCCAGGCAGGCGAGGAACAGGGGATCGCGCAGGTATAAGAAATGCGCCATCTCAATGGCCGCTCGGGGGCATAGCGTGCAAGGCACACATCGTACTCGTGACAAAGAGGCAGGCCACCAGCGTGATCCCCAGTCCGACCAGAGCTCCCGTCATGCTTTTGCGTGCCAATCTTTGCGAATTCATGCAGGAGAGAAAGGCACAGATGCCCGTGAGGCCGCACAGGTAATTGACCCACTGCGTCGGGTAATCTGATGCGAATTGTCGCAGGGTCGGGATGCTCATGACCTGTCGCCAGTTCATGTGATCGCCATCCGGAGACCGGTTGGTGACGATCAGATCGTGGTCGAATCCCTCGCCGCCGCTCTTGCCGTCTCGTCCCCAGGATAGGATCTCGTAGCCATCCCCTTCGAGGTGGTACTGGTAAGGTCGCATCCAGGGATCGGGGGTCGAGCCATCGACGTCGATCAAGATGTTCAACGAAGGAAATTCTCTGCTCAATTCTGCAAGTCTCTTGGGGTATTTCCCATTCTTTTGATGATAGGCGTCGACCGCCTTTTTCAAGTCGGCAAGCCCTCGGAAGGCCAGATCCTGCTGGCGGTGATAATTGTCGTTTTCTCGCAAGTCGTAATAGGCGCAGAGATAGGTCGTCAGGGCCATCGCCAGGCCGACCGCCGTGCAGACGAGCAGGCGTATGAGTAGCATTCGCATCGCGTTTCGTAGCGATTCATCGGAGCTTTCGTTCTTCACCGGCGAACCACTCCGCGATCGAACTCAGATGCAGACCTGGGATGACTTCTGACAGTTGTCAATAAATCAGAACCCCGGTTTCCTTGCAAGATTCCCGATGCCTCGGTCATCGCCGCGGTGTCGAATCGCCCCATGTCAATGGCCGCTCGGAAGGTGTAAGCCGCACATCATCATGGTAACCCAGAGGCAAGCCAGCAACGTAATTCCCAGCCCGATCACGGTACCCATCCAACTTCTGCGCGTGAGCG
>CALKTZ010000148.1 GCA_937997355.1 uncultured Planctomycetales bacterium
CCAAGGAATTGGCACGCCCCGAGGGGATCTCGGGACGATCGCAGAATGGTCAACGAATGGAATTCGCCTGGGCCTATTCAAGGAAGGGACTCCTGCCATGAAATCACGACCCCTGATCGGGATCAACACCGACTTTCGCGGCTCCGTCAAGGGACGCACGCCGATGTGTTTCTTGAACAGCGGCTATTACGATTGCATGCTGGCCGCGAACGCCATCCCGATCCTCATCCCGCCGCTGACCAAGGAAGCCGACCTCTCCCCCATCCTCGATCGGCTCGACGGCGTGATCCTTTCGGGCGGAGATGACCTCGATCCCCGCAAGATGAGCCTCTCGCCTCATCCCTCCGTCACCATGGTCCCGGAGCGTCGTGAACTCTCGGACCGCCTGCTCTGCAAGCTGCTGCAACTACGCAAGATGCCGGTCCTCGGCATCGGCCTCGGGATGCAAGAGCTCAACGTCGTCTCGGGGGGCGGACTCTACCTCCACCTCCCCGAGGATTTCCCCCGAGGACTCCCCCATCGCGACCCGCAAGGGGGACCGCACCGTCACACCGTCGTGATGCAGCCGGGGACCCGGCTCGAAGAGATCTACGGCCCCGGTGAAATCCGCGTCAACAGCTACCATCACCAGGGGATTCGCAAGCTCGCCCCCAATTTCCGGGCCGGCGCATTGGCCCCGGACGGCCTGATCGAAGCCTTCGAGGGGAAGGACCCCAACTGGTGGGTCACCGGCGTCCAGTGGCACCCCGAGAACGAAGGGAACATCTCGCTCGATATGCAACTCCTGGAAGCCTTCGTCGAGGCGGCCGGTTCGTTCCGGTCGGCACCGGCGCTCGCCAAGGTCGGCTGATCCAAGCTTCCCTCACTTCCAACAACAACGCCGCCGCCGGTCCTCAATGCCTCGACCGACGGCGGCGAATTGAATTCAAAAATCAAAACCCAACAATCCGGTCAGGATGCGACCGGGGCCTCGGCGAGTTCCAGCTCGACGAGCGACGTCATGGCCGCCCCTTGCTTGCGAATATCTTCGTTGATCCGCATCGAGCAGAATTTCGGCCCGCACATGCTGCAGAACGCGGCCGACTTGAAGACATCCTGGGGAAGCGTCTCGTCGTGCATCCGCCGGGCCGTCTCGGGGTCGAGCGACAGGGCGAACTGCTGGTTCCAGTCGAACGCGTAACGGGCCCGGCTGAGGGCATCGTCGCGGTCACGCGCCCCCGGGCGATGGCGGGCGACGTCGGCGGCGTGAGCCGCGATCTTGTAGGCGATCACGCCTTGTCGAACATCCTCGACCTCGGGGAGTCCCAGATGTTCCTTCGGGGTCACGTAGCAGAGCATGCTCGCGCCGTGCCAGGCGGCGATCGCCGCGCCGATGGCCGAGGTGATGTGGTCATACCCCGGCGCGATGTCGGTCACCAGCGGTCCGAGCACGTAGAACGGAGCCTCGTCACACTCCTGGGCCTGTTTCTCCATGTTCATGGGGATCTGATCCATGGGGACGTGGCCAGGGCCTTCCACCATCACCTGACAACCCCGGGCCCAGGCCCGGCGGGTCAACTCGCCGAGGGTCTTCAACTCGGCGAACTGGGCGCGGTCCGAGGCGTCGGCCAGGCTGCCGGGCCGGAGACTATCCCCCAGGCTGAAGGTGACGTCGTAGGTCCGCATGATGTCGCAGAGATCATCGAAGCAGGAATAGAAGGGATTCTCCTTCCCGTGCGCGACCATCCACTGGGCCATCAGCGAGCCGCCGCGAGAAACGATGCCGGTGATCCGCTGCGAGGTGAGCGGGATGTAGTCGCGCAGGATGCCGGCGTGGATCGTCATGTAGTCGACCCCTTGCCTTGCCTGATGTTCGATCATGTCGAGGAGGTCTTGCTCGGTGAGATCCTCGACCTTCTTGACCTTCTGGATCGCCTGGTACATCGGGACCGTGCCGATTGGCACGGGACTCGCGGCGATAATCGCCCGACGGATCGCGTCGATATCCCCCCCTGTTGAGAGGTCCATCACCGTGTCGGAGCCCAAATCGACGGCCATCTTCAGCTTCGAAAGCTCGTTGTCGATGTCCGAGGTGACCGCCGAGTTGCCGATATTCGCGTTGATCTTGCAACGGGCCTTGATGCCGATCCCCATCGGCTGCAAACCGAGCTTGAGGTGTTCGTGATTGGCCGGGATGACCATGCGCCCCCGGGCAACTTCCGCCCGAATCAACTCGGGGTCGAGCGACTCGCGGCGTGCCACGTAAGTCATCTCCGGGCTGATCGTTCCCTGTCGCGCCAATTCGATTTGCGTCATCGTCTCATAGACCTCCGAGTACCCACTTTGCGTGAATTCTTATCGTAGACAGCCCGCGCCATGGGGTCAATTCGGGAAACCGGCGATCCGGCCTGCCCGAGCAGTTCGAGGAATCCCGTTGCAGACTTCGGGGCTCGCAACCGATCAATGATTAAGTGATGGAATCGGCTCCTCCGCCGGACCGACGCCCAAGCCTGAATCCGAGCTGAGGGATCGATGCAATCCATTCCGGATGAACAAGCCCGACCGAGTCCGCCGATGCCGAAAGCTCCATTTCGCCGGATTCCGTGGGTTTTGCTGGGCGGAATCGTCCTGACAATCGGCCTCGGTTGGGCGTTCCTGCCGCGTGATCCGGACAACGCCCCCGGGGCTCCCTCGATGGTCGAGGGTCCCAATATTTCGAACGAGAATCCGGGTTCCCGGGTTCCCGTCGCGAAAGCGGAAGCAAAAACGGAGAACGCCCCCCAATTTCCTCCCAGATTCCGCGACTGGCCCGAAACCAGCTTCGACGGAAAGCCGGCCAAGGAATTCTTGCTAGAAACCCTGAACCTGCTCAATGAGTCGTTCAGCAAGATCCCGACCTATTCCGCGACATTCCGGAAGCAGGAGCGGATTCAGGGGAAGTTGCTCGACGAACAGTCGTTCGCGATGAAGGTCCGTCAGACCCCCTTCGCCGTCTATTTCAAGGCGATGGTGCCCAAGTCCGGGAAAGAGGTGATCTTCGCGAAGGGGCTCTTCGACGACAAGGTGATCGCGCATTCCGAGGGGTTGTCGCGCCTGCTCGTCCCCAGGCTCCAGGTCCCCCCCGAGCACCCGCTGATCCGATCCGAGAGCCGACACCCCATCACCAACGCCGGGATCGGCAACCTGATCCGAAACCTGATCGAGTATCGAGAAAAAGACCTCGAAGAGCCGGAAGCCGAAATCTCGCTGGACCGTTGGACCGACCAGGACGGCCGCAACTGGCTGCGATCGGTTCACGTCCATCATCAGCATTCGGCCGATCGTCCGTTCAAGCGGGTGATCGTGCTCTATGACCCCGAAACACGGCTCCCGCTCCGCTTCACGGGTTATGATTGGCCAGACCCCAATAAGACCGGCCCGAAGGATTCGCCGGTGCTCGGCGAATTCTACGCCTATGACGACCTTACTCTGAACGCACCGCTCAACGCCCTCGACTTCGATCCGGAAAACCCCGCCTACCATTTTCGTCGATTCTGAGCCGCGGGACGGCTATCCTGGTTTGGTCGTGCCGTCCCCGGCGGATCGAGCAAACCGGACCCTCTTCAGTCGTGAGTCGTGGATGAAACGCTACCGGATCGCGGTCGTTGCGGGAGACGGCATCGGCCCCGAAGTAATCGATTCGGCGCTTACGGTTTTGAACGGGGCAGAGCGGGCCTTCTCGGGATTCGGGCTCGAATTCGTCGAGGCACCGGCCGGGGCGCTCGTCTACCTGGAGCAGGGGATCGCGCTCCCGGACTCCAGCTTCGCTACCTGCCGAGGCGCCGACGCAATCTTGCTGGGGGCCTGCGGCTTGCCGAGCGTCCGCTATCCGGACGGCACCGAGATCGCGCCTCAAATTACGCTCCGTCGGATGCTCGATCTCTTCGCCGGCATCCGGCCTGCTCATCTCCTCAAAGGAATCCCCTGCCCGCTGAACGGGCCGCCGAAAATCGACCTCGTCATCGTCCGGGAGAGTACCGAGGGCTTGTTCGCCTCGCAGGGGGGCGGGGTCCTGCTGGGAGACCAACTCGCCACCGACACCCAGGTGATCACCCGCAAGGGGACCGAGCGGGTCGTCCGGGCCTCATTCGAATTGGCCAGGCGGCGCGATCGGGCCAACCGGAAGGTGACCTGCGTCGACAAGGCCAATATCTTCCGTTCGTTCGCCTTCTTCCGTTCGATTTTCGACGAGGTCGCGACGTCGTACCCCGATGTCGCGGCCGATCATCGTTACGTGGACGCGACCGCGCTGGAACTGGTGCGCGCCCCCGAGAACTTCGACGTGATCGTGACGGAAAACTTCCTGGGTGATATCCTCTCCGACCTCGCTGCCGGGTTGGTGGGGGGGCTGGGGATGGCCCCCTCGGCGGACATCGGCGACCGGCACGCGGTCTTCCAGCCCTGCCACGGGACGGCTCCGGATATCGCCGGGAAAAATCGGGCCAATCCGATCGCCGCGATCCTTTCCGCCGCCATGATGCTCGATCACCTGGGAGATCTCCACGCCGACGACTCGGCCCGTTCCGCGGCCCGAGGGATCGAGATGGCCGTTCGCTCGACCGTCGGCGCGGAGGGGGCCGATTTGACCGCCGACCTCGGCGGGACGGCGACAACCCGGGAGATGACCGAGGCGATCCTCAAACGTCTCGGCAGGGAAGCGACGGCCATCTCCTGATCGAGTCCCGGATGCGGCACGATTCCGAGGATTCTCCGGAATTTCGGGAAAGGTCCGAAATTGACGGATCTGGTGAAGAGGCCATGCCGGTTTGTAGACTCTTGGGGTGTGAATCGAGCGCCCACGACGCTGCCGCCGACCACGTCCGTACCCGAGAGTTGTTCCATGTCCGCCGCCAAGGTTGTTCCGTGTTCACATCCGGGCTGCACGGCTCCATCGGCCTACAAGATCGCGGCTCGCTGGAGCGACGGCAGCTTCACCGAGCTGAAGACCTACGGCTTCGCGTGCTCGGAGCATATCGGACCCATCTTCCGGGACGCCGAGCGGCGGCGCATGGAATACCAGCGAACCCCGGGAGAGACGATCGAGGAGATCGCCATCTACCGGTTCGAGCTCGGCAAGCGCGACCACCTGTTGCAACGCCTGTGGGGCCTGGAAGAGAACTACCGGACCTGAGAATCGCGCGGGGCGCCCATGTTGTTCGGATCGGCCGAGTTGCAAGCAGCGGATTGCGGTCGGACCGGTCGATGCACGGGTCCGGACGGGCCGATTGTTCGGGATGAAGGAATTGGCGGGGGGCACGCTCCGTCCCCTACAGATGGACCGATTGTCGCAGCCATCGCGAGGCGAATCGAACGAACAAATTGGCCCGAACCTCGCTCAGTCGGGGTCGGCCTCCGAGACGATATTACGGTCGGCTAAGCCTATTTGGTCCGCCGAAGACGTCAAGGACGGGGCGGGATCAAACCGTGGGAAGTGTCGCGGCCGGAGGTGGGCGACGAGTCCTCGCGGGGGGTTGGTTGAAACGTCGCGAACTGGGCTTGGGATCGGATGTGAAACTTCGACCCGGGTGCCTCAGGGTCGGGTCTGTTTCGCGGACGAAGCCAAGCCCCGAGGTCGGCCGAATGCTCGCAACCGACCGATCGCCGACGTGAGATCGAACGGCTCCACGACATGCGAGGGAAGGGCTCGGCCATTCGTAGCCGGTCCCCCCCCTCGAACAAGGAGGTACCCAGGAAGTGAACATCGTCACGACCCGCTTCGGCCTGATTCAGGTCTCCGAATCGGAGGTGATCCGGATTCCTGAAGGATTGCTTGGTTTCCGCAATTACTCGCAGTACGTCCTCATCCCGGACCCGGAAGTGGTCGGCCTGTCATGGTTGCAGAGCGTGACGTCGCCGGATCTGGCGTTCGCATTGATCGCGCCGCCGTTGGCGATTAGCGATTATCGGATCGACCTGAGACCCGGCGACCGATCGGCCCTGGAGCTCGACGACGATCGGTCGGCCATGATTTACGTGATCCTCAATCGCGGCGATGAAGGGGGCTTAACGGCCAATCTTCAGGGGCCGCTGGTCTTCAATCCCGTCCGCCGGATCGGCCGGCAGATGGTACTGACATCCAGTCGCTACCCGGTACGTTTCCCTCTGGATACGCACCTTCGTACGACGTCACCCGCCTTGATGCCGGGGCCGTCGCCCTTGCGGGCTTCGGCCTAGCTCCAGATTTTGTGTGTTATACTTAATTAACGTACCATCCCCCGCTCCGTCGTAGTCATCGAGAGCCCGGGCAGCGTGATCACGGAAGGTCGCGGGCTTCGCTGGCCAGAGGAAGGAGCCAAGCACGATGCTGGTTCTGTCACGTCACCGAGACGAAAGTATCATTATCGGTGACGATATCGTCATCACCGTGGTGGACATCCGAGGTGACAAAGTCCGATTGGGGATCGCGGCCCCGATTGAAATTTCCGTACACCGCCAAGAGGTGTACGAGGCGATTCAACGCGAGAATCGCCAGGCGAGTCGCCTGGATCCCCAGGATGCCCGCAAGATCGATCGCCTGAGCCCCCCCGTCCGGCGCGACGTCCGACGCTCGCGCACCGACGAGGATTGACGAGCCCTGCGACTCATTCACGATTCGGGTTGACGGTCAAACGCCGGCCGCTTCCCGGAGCCGGGTCGACCGGCAACCCGAATCGTGAGGGGTGACTCGGCCCTGGCCTTCGATTCAGCAACCTCGATCTCAAGCTCAGTACCGGACGACGCGGGCGGCCTCGGCTGCCGGTGTTGTCCGGTTTTCCGTTGGCCGATCGCGTAGCCCGAACGGCGCGCGGGCCGCTCACCGCCCGACCGGGCAGGCTGCTCTGACAATCGCTCAGTCGGTTTCCAGGACCGCTTCCTGGCCGTCGAGCGGCGTCGGGGCATTGACGAACGCCAGGTCGATGTCGCCTTCAAGGGGCAATTTGGCCGGCAGCCCCTCGGACTCCAGATCCGGATCAGGACTCGTGGAGAGGATTTCCGGCCCCGCTTCCCGCCTGTTCATCACGGATTCCGCATACTTATCCGATGCCAGCCAGGTCGGGATATCGGGGGGGAGGGGTGCCACTTCCGCCCTCGCGCGAGCCTTGCGGATCTCGGCCAGTTCGGACGGCCCGGGGGTGTCGTCGGGGCCGAGGTAGACCCGGAACTTATATGTCCCCAGGCTGATCCGGTCGTCCGGCAAGAGCGCCGCCCAACGAACCCGCTGCCCCTTCACCTTCGTGCCGTTCGTGCTCCCCAGATCGCGAATGACGATCAGGCCATCGGTTTTCACGAGGGCGCAGTGCCGTTTCGAGATGCTCGGGTCGTCGACCACGACATCGCAATAACCGCGACGCCCGACGATGGTCAAATCCTTGGTGATCGCGATCGGGGGATCACCGTTGTCGGGGACCAATTCAGCCTTCATGGGGCGATCGTTCCGTGCGGCGTTTTTGAGAGAGATGTTTATCGTTCCAAACGGATTTGGCAATCAGGCATCCTCTATCGCCATTTTAACCCATCGCTCGAACGTTCGTCACCTTGGCTCCGGGATTTTCCCGCAAACCTACCCGTGGGAAAGGGCCAGCCCGCCGCGAACGAGGGGCAAAATGGACCCCCAGGCGAGCGATCAAGACGGCCAAATCGGATTCTCCCGTTCGACTCCTATGCCGACAACGCCTCGACTCCTCGGAGAATCCCGTCGTCGCGTTCCCTTACGCTACAATAGAGCGATTCACGATCAGATCGCGCACGGTTGTGTTTCGTTCGGCGCGAGTCTCGACCCCGCCGAAACCCACGACCGAAGGTCTCCAAATCCTCGCTCCCGCATCGGCTCGCGGAAAAAGGGACAGACGCCCGGAACCGGGGAACGACCCACGATGACTCGCCATCACCTGATTGGATTGAACGCCGCGTTTCTCGCCTTGTGCATGACTCCGGTCCCTGCCGCGTGGGCATGGCAGGAAAGCTCGAACGGGAGTGAGGCAAACACACCCACGACGGGGTCATCGTCCGCCGTTGCCGGTTCGAGCGATTCCGCTCCCCCCGATCAGCCGGTCCCCCAACCTCCCCCCGACGCGATCCCTTTTCGGAACTCCACCTCGCCGAATGCGTCCTCAAGGCTGAAGCCCTTGATGGAAGGGCCGCTCCACGAGGCCTTCCTTTCGCCTTCGAAGGACCGCGAAGGGATTCAAGTCGAGAAGGCTCCCCCCGCGCCCGTCCACGAGCGGCCGGCCGTCGATCCCCCCAACGCCAAAGCGGAATGGATCGAGGGATACTGGGAATGGGATCCGGGGCGTCGCGATTATCTCTGGGTGACGGGGACGTGGCGGGTTCCACCGCCAGGGCGTTTCTGGGTCAACGGCTACTGGAAGCGCGACGCCGAGGGTTG
>CALKTZ010000149.1 GCA_937997355.1 uncultured Planctomycetales bacterium
ATTCAGGATATCGGAGTCTCGTTCCGGATCGTTCGTGAACTGGTGATGCGCCATGTGGAAGAGGCGATAAAAATGGATCGTCGTGAAGATCGGAAACATGCAGAAGAGGTCAGGGATGAAGTCGTTCAGGAAGCGATTCTTCATGAATGAATAGTGTGACGACTCATGCCCGAGCCCCGCGAGCCGATGCTGAATCCCGCCGACGAAGAGGACCGCCAATGCGAAGACCGGGATGTTCCAGGCCCAAGCCAGCCCCCAACCCGCTCGATATTCCGCAAATCCGATCGCGCAAGCGAGCACGACCGCAAGCGTGGCGTATTCCAGGAGCAGATACCCCAGGTTCGTCACATTATCCACTTTTCGAAGTTCCATGATTCCGTGTTGCAGATCTGGATCTTCAAATGTTGGCCGATCTGATCGAGGGATCATCGACGGTAACCTCGTCTCTTTCCAATTCGCATTTTGGGCCAATGTTGTTTATCGGCCGCATCGCCGCCCTTGGATCATTGGACTTACATCGACGCGTCAAGGGAGACTTTTCTAATCTACCCAATTCGCTTGAATACCTTGATCACACACAAACCACATAGACAGTCAATGCTTCCGATTTAGGCCATTTTGACATTGAAGTTTACTCCTTCACATTACAAATGGGAATCAGAGAAGCCATCTTGTTTTACCAGATCAGGAAGACTGCACAGAATATAGTGAATTTAGGGAATATCAGATGTTCCATGATTCTTGTCCCTGGGTGGACTCCGAATCAATTCTGTGAAATCAAGCAAGGAATCGAGGACTGGTTTTCTTGTCCAAGAGGCGCAAAAGCGAACGCTTCGCCCTCGAACGCGACAGGGGAAGTGATTTGCAATAACCGCTGGAACGATTTCTATCGAGGCATACGGCGTCGGTACGGCCGGAGAATGCTCCAACCGCTGAAACGCTATCCGCGACGGGGTTTGGTCCGCTTCGAGTCTTTGCTCGAAGATCGGTGAGCCGGCGCCCCACGCACCTCAATCACGGCCTTGCATGAAAGAACAAGGTCGCTGTGACCGGCCGGCACCATTCGACCTGGAGGATGACTGATTTGCTTCAGTAACCGCACGCTTCAAGGTGCCTGACACTTCGGACCACGCGCTCGTGGCGTGCCTCAAGCGGAGGCTCGACCTCGCCGCCGATCCCTTCGATTTCGATCGTGAACGCCCCGCGATATTCGAGATCATCCATGATCTTGCGAACACGCACGAAATCGACCGCCCCGCCATCGCCGACGGCGGGGAAGTACCAATCCTCGAAACCGCCCCGGTTATCCTTCACGTGGACGTTTCGGACCAACTCCTTCACCTTGAGGAGCTCGTCGCAGGGATCGACCCCCTTGTTGTAATACGCGATGTTCCCGGTATCGAAATTGAGCCGGATGTTGGGATGATCCACGGCCTCGATCGTTTCGAGCATCGCCCGGGCATTCTCGGTCGGACCCTTGTGCGTTTCCAGGCAGACGACGATCCCACAGTCGGCGGCGGTCTGGCCGATCTGCTTCAGGTGCTTAATCACCAAGGCTCGCTCTTCGTCGTTGGTCGGCTGTCCGGCACCGGTCACGCAGATATCGGTCTGGAACCAACGGGCGGCAAACCGAACACGCTTTTCGGTTGTTTCAAGCCCTTCCGGTGTCCGAATGTCGGCCCCACCTACGTTGCAGCCGCTAATCTTTACGTCGTGCTGCTTCAGATGGTCGACGAACTTCCTGGCCGTCTCGTCATCGGTCTTTTCGGTGATGACCGCCGATTCGGGAATCACCAGCCCCCCCATGGAATGGCTGCGGAGCGCAAGTTCGATGTGCGAAAGCCCGGCTTCACGAATCTTTTCGACGGCGGTCCAAACTCCGGAGGCTCCGTAGCAATTGGTGTAACAGCTCAAGAGGTGAGTCATGGGATCGCAGCCTGTTCCGTGAAATCGTGGAGGAATCGTTTCGTTCAAATCGAGGAGGATCTCGGCCTCTGGGGATCAACCCTCAACATCTGGCGAAGGCTGTATCGAGTCCAGGGCAATGGGAACCTCGCTGGAGGGGTCGACGACACGCAACGAACGCCGCCCCGCGAGGACTTCGAGCAGGACCTTGCCGCAGATTTCGCATCGCCACCCTTCCATCAAGGAGGGACGATGCGTTTCCGGGCAGCCGTCGAGATACCACCGGATCAGATGTTTTACATCCGCGACGTTGGCGACGAGCCCCGAGGAGAGCCCATTCTGGGCGCAACAGAATGCGAGCGCCGAGGAGAGCAGGCTGGAGACCGTCGACAATCCGGGGCCTTCATCCGGACGCGTCGTGGGCTCGGGAAGATCGTCCTCGGCGACCGCGCGGGCTGCCGCGAGAATCTCCAGGATTTCCCCGCTGCGGCTGATGAGAGCCGGGCGGTTGAAATCGCGCAGGGCCTCTAGGTCGCGACGACTCATCGGTTGACGCTTGGCGATCGCCACCAGGAGGTCGTCGCGCAGGAGCTGCCGGATGGGCCGATTGGCCCGGCGAGCCAGATCTTCCCGCCAGTCCGAGAGGCGACGTGCCATTTCAAGGCTTCGGCGATTCAGATGGTGCAGGCCGGGGA
>CALKTZ010000150.1 GCA_937997355.1 uncultured Planctomycetales bacterium
AGGCTCGTGGCGTCCGGGCGCAGGAACAGGTTCGAGGTGTTGCCCAGCTCCTGCACGGTCGTTCCACTGGCCGAGACCGTCACCATGCCGTAGCCGCCCGGGTCGAACACGATCGTGCCGGTGACGCGCCGGTCGGTCGTGGTGCCGTCGACCGTCGTCGTGGAGTCGACCGTCGCCTTCGCCGTCCCGAGCCCGTTGGTGAACGACAGCGCCGAGGTGAACGGGTTGGCGTTCGGCAGCATGGCGAGGAGTCGGTCATCCTCCATGCGGCTGACGACGTCGCTCGCGCGAAGGCGGTTGATCACGATCTCGCCGACATGATTCACGGCCCGGTTGACCATCTCCGCCCCGAACATTTCGTGCATCGCGGAAACCCGGTCGAGGCCCGCGTAGAGGATCGAGGTCGGCTCGTGATGCCGGTGGGCCTGGCTCAAGGCATAAGGAAGGATCACATGCAGGAACGTCGCGTCGTGGAGTGAGTCGGCCAGCGGATTGCTGACATTCAGGTCGCCGATGATCTTGCTTTCATCCAGATCGTCAAATTCGAGCGCGTCAAATAACTGAGACGTTGAAATCGTATCGAGTGCCAGGGCCGCGAGCGTGCAGATGGTTTTGAGTGGTCGGACCGCGAGATGGGAGGATTCACCTCGCCAGTTTTTCTTGTGGATGCCGTGAAGTTTCAAGTTGCCCCAGTTTTGCGTCCTGGTGCCGACGTTGACCGCCAGTGGGGCATCTTCGGCCGAGCAACGGCTTTCCTCGACCTCGAAGCCTCTCAATCCAGATTCAGATCCGACCGCGACGGAACCTTCGAAGAAGAAATCAACGCGGCGGGCGCCTGTCAGCCGTTTCGCCGCCTGGATCAGCTCCCGGATGACAACCGACGCATCGGTCGCCGAGGAGGCACGCTCGGCAAAATCATGGATCATCGTCTCCTCGCAGGTCTCCACTCCCTCTGCGGGCTGATCCGAGGCAACGCTTTTTCGAGATCGGCGTCTCCAGAAACGGAAGTCTCGGATTGTCCTGGTCAACGATCGATAGGCCGATCGCGTCGCGGCGTTCGAAGGGGAGGAGGCGTCGTTCGCCGGCTCGGCCGGCGCGAAGTCCGGCCGAGGATCCTGCAAGGCCGCGGATTTCGTTGCGTCGACTCGCCAGGATCGATCACGGATTACATTCTCGCTCATGGGATCTCAGGGGTTGGTTGAGTGAAGCTTGGGAGGACAACGAGTCGCATCCATCGCAAATCCGTCGAGGTTCGAGCGTTGTCGGCTCCGCCGATTTCGAAGCATGGCCGGCCTCCCGAGCCGGGGGCCGACGCGGATCGCTCCCGATGGGGTTGCGGTGTCTGTAAAACCTCATTCGAGAGGATTCAAGAATGGGCTTCGAGCCCGGCCGAACATCCCGTGTATCGCGCCTCGCACCACGAAGAGAATCTTAGGTCATGGATGCGGGATACTACGAATCGGCCTTGTCAGAATTTGCAACACTCGTCAGGATGCGTCGCCATCGCGATCGCCAATCGGGGTGGGCCGTCCCTCTCTTGCGAAGAATTCTCTTTCGACGGTCCTCCGCCTCAATCGAGCCGGCATTCCGCCGAGTGCCACGAGACCGACTCGGCGCAAATCCGGAAGGGAGTCCGAAGATTTCTCCGGAATCGCAATCGGTTGGTCATCGCGTTCCCGGCTAGTTGGTTGATCGCGGGCCGGTTGGACTAAGACGCGAGCCGGGAAATGGCCGATGCTTTCCTGGTCGCGGATCGGAAACGAGCCGAGGAAATGGGTTGTTTTGAAGCGTGACCGATCGTGGCGGGGGGCATGTGGGGCCGAGGACTTAGCCATGCGGAGCAGAGGCATGCGCCTGCGTGCAAGGATCGCCAGGAATTTGATCGGGATGGGTGCCCTTGCCGCCTTTTGCGCGGGGCAGGGGGGATGTTTTCAGGGACAACCGCCGCGGGTCAGCAGGATCCTTTCGCCCCGCCCCGTCATGGAGAATCCGCTGCTGGTCCCCTCCAACGAGTTCGAAAAGGTCTGGACCGAAACCGTCGCCGTCGTGGACAAGTATTTCGATATCGCGTCGGAAAATCGCCTCTCCGGGACGATCATCACCCAGCCCATGTCCGGCGGGACGATCCTCGAACCCTGGCGGGGAGATTCGGTCGGGATCTCGGAGAAATTCGAATCGACCCTTCAAACGATTCGCCGATTCGCCATCATCAACGTGGACCGGGCGCCGAACGGCGGGTTCCTGGTGAAAGTCCAGGTCCGTAAGGAAATGGAAGATCTCGTCCGGCCCGACCGTCAGGCGGCGGGGCGAGCCGTCTTCAGCAATGAATTCCCGGTCAATCGCACCCGAGAAGTGGTCGGCCCCGTCCCCGTCTCCTCGGGATGGATCCCTCGGGGACGAGACCCGAATCTGGAACAGACGATCCTGGCCGGGCTCCGAGAGTCGCTCTTTTTCTGAGCGACCCTCCGGATCGTTGAGCCTAGAATTCCCGGACGCTGCACGGCGTCAAGACCTTGCCGGCAGCCGGATTGAGAGATCGTTCGGCCATGGTCTCCATTCTATGACCGAAGCGATTTGTCCACGGCGGTCTGTGGACCGTCAAGTCCTCGGCATCGAGTTCGCGATGCTCCGCAATCCCTGAGACTCGCGCGAACTCTTGTCACGGCCGTTTCGGATTGGCCCATAGCGGCCGGTTCCGGAACGCAACATTCAAGGTGATGAATCAATCGTCGAGCAGATCGTTTCTTGACGACGAAACGTTGTTCGAGCTTGGGGCGGGTCCATGCCGCGGGATTCACGCACTCGAAGTTGCTGCCGCACGAAGAAGAAATCAGGGACGCTTCAATAGGCGTTGAAGGTCCAGTAGGCACCCATGCCGGCGATCCCGATCCACTGAATCGTGGGATCGAGCAGGGCGGCACGGTGGGCGGGGGACGCCATCCACATCGTGGTGATGTTCGGATAGGCTCCCATGGCGGAATTCTGCCGCCGGGCGGGTCCCATCACATGGTGGCCCATCCCGCGGGCATTCTGCTGGCCGTTGTTCACCGAGGCCCAGCTTTCGAGGTTGGGATCATAGCCGACCGCGGAGAGGCCGTACGAGGCCCGGACCGAATTGAGCCAGTTCAAGAAGCCGTAAGAGTCGCCCGCGGTCGCGGCCACCTGGGGGGCCTGCGCGGCCGTCGTCTGGGCAGTCTGAGCGTAAGTTGCCTCCTGAGGAGCTTGCACGTACGACGTCGGCGTGTAAACGGGCTGTTGAGCCTGTGTGGTGTAAGTCACAGGAGCCGGTGCCGTCGCGTAGGTGGGCTGGTAGTATTGAGGTGCATAGGTGGTCTGATAGTACTGCGGCGCATACGAAGCCGGCGAAGGCTGGTAGGTATAGGCCGGAGTTGTATAAGTGACCTGTTGTTGGGCATGAGCGATTGACGATGAAGCCAGAACGGCCACGCCCATGACCAGAATTTTCGACGCGTTGTGACAGCAAAGTTGGAAAGAGAACTGCAATTGACCTTCTCCCTAGAGGACCAAGCGTTGGCGTCGTACCGCACGACTCCGATTCGCGACGCCGGATTCCCCGAATGCGGGAATAATCCCGGATCAGGCCCCGACTAATCGCTTGGTCTTCGCCAAAATGGGAACTTTTTCCAGAGAATGCAAATCCTTTTTGTTGTGTTGAAAAAAAACAACGTTACGCAAATTCGGATTGCATCTAGATAAAATTAAATAATTGTGTTTCGGCCTATTACAGGTGTTTTACCAAGTAATTCATGCAATCAAATGACCTGACTGATGTTCGGTTCACTATGGCCAGAATGATGGAATGAATTCTCAGCCTGATTTTCGAAGGAAATGATCTTTCGTTGCTCGATCTGGCGAAATTGAATGGATGTATAGGAATTGGCGATGGCTATCACCCAACGGTCATTCCTCTACTCCTGCTGCTTCATTAATGCGGCTTATAAAACCGGTAGCAAATTGAATACCTTCACATTCACGCCCCGAGCAAAATGGGCGAATGGGTGAGCCGGAGCGAGATTGAGATCATTTGCGGTTAGCATGGTTTCGCTTAGGGAGAGAAGTTTTGCGGCTTGCAGGGGATAGGGAGTATGTTGGACATGTCCTCTGAAGAGTTTGCCCCGGAATTGAGTGTACAAAATGTACCGCTCAACGAGGAAGTGCTCGATTGTTCGAGGGACCGCCGGTTTAGGGAGTCCCACTGGTTGGGCGCGGATGACATACGACGCGGGGATCGGCTCGAAATAACGACGTACCCCCGCATAGAGGATGGGATGTTCCACCAATTCCTGTAGGTCGTCCCTGGTTCGCCCTCGGGCTGGCCTCTCATGTTCGAGGTACATCCGGCTGTAGTGATAGGGTAGATGGAACCAGCCCCTCGCGATGCGGACGGCGAGGGCATTGGCGGCGTCGAGGCTGAAGAACCAGACACCCGGGGCCTGCCCCTTGTAATGAACGTAGGTCCGGACGTTCGTCTCGCAGAAGCGGGAGAGCCGAGGGACGGCGGGCAAGCCGACGGGGCGAATCCCGCACATCCGGAAAGGGATGAGTCCCACATAAGCGGTCCCCTCGAAGAGATCGAGTTCAAGCTCCCGGGGAATGAGAGGGCGAAGCATTTCGGCCGGGACCGGCCAGTGGAGGAACAGGAGATCCCGCCAGTTCTGATACATGACGAGCCTCCCTTCCGGCCGAATGGTGGGGGTGATCCGGTCGATATCGATCCCCGGGGAATGCGACGCCGTCGTTCCCTCGGCGGTTGATGATGGAGGGTTGCTGCTCGGCGATGGCATGGGAAATTCGCCTCACCAGTTCGGGTTGCGTATTTCCAAACGTTTTTATGAAAAGATCGGTCTTGAGTAATCGAAAAGCTGCAAGATAGTGATGACCTATCTCAGCCTCCTGACGATCTTCGTCTTCCCGCTCGGGCTCGATCTGGACGCTCGTTCGGAAGAAAACTCGGCCGGCCGCGTCGAGGGCGTATTCGCCGATGGAGAATATCCCTCAATCCAGACCGAACTTCGGGAAATCGCCGTCGCAGAGATAGAACATCTTGTCGGGGCCTCGGACGAGGTCGATCTGCATGGGGACCGAGGCGATCGGCCCTTCTTCGCGGCGGCCTCGGACGAAGATGTTGAGCACGAAGCGTGCATTCGCCTCTGATTTGTCGAGGTTTTTCTCGGCGTGGAAACTGTCGACCTGGAACAGGAGGGGCGTCGATGGCCGTGCCCCCGCGCCTCGTTTCAGCTCGGCGACTCGGCCCTTCCAGTAGTCGCGGAAGCCTTCATAGGAGCCGTAATTGGTCGTCAGCCTCGCCTGGCGACTCAGCAACAGCCACATGCGTCGATAGTGAGGCATGTGATGGGAGAGGGCCGCGTAATAATCCTTCACGGCCGATTCCGGCGTCAGCCGGACCGGGATCTCCAGCGTGATGAGGATGGGATAGCAGAGATAGAGCCAGTAAAGCCCCCCCAAAATCAACAGGACCAGGGCCATGTTGAAGAGTTCCGAGACGAGAGCGATATAAAGAAGGCTCAGCAGGGCGATCGTCCAGCAAGCGAGGGCGATGAGGCTCGGTCCCCACTCATTTTTCCTGGACCAGATCTGGTCAACCTTGCCGGTCGTCTCGAACGCGGACTTGCTCGCTGCCCTGAATTCGCGGTCCCGTTCCGTTTCCGGTATCCCCGGCCTGGAGATGGATTCGGAGGGGGGCGGGGGCGTCGACGAGGTCCGAGGCGACGGGGCGGATTCCATCATCGCGGCGGGAGGCCTCGGCGATGGGCTCCGAGTCTCGGCCCGCTCGCCGAGATCGAAAACCTCCGGCGATTCCGACGCGGGGAGCTTGCCGAGGTCGTTCGGCTGCTTGGCCGGAGCGGCGGATTCGCGGAACAGGAGCTCAGCGTCCGAGATTTCCGAATTCGGCTTCTTCGGCGCGTTGGAATCGGGGGATAAATCGCCGTCGGGCATGTTTCCACTCTTTCTTGACGAGCGTGGTCGATCCCTGACCCCAAGGGTAACCTTCAATTCAGAACGAGACCCCGGTCATCGATCCGGTAGTTCAGGATTTCATCGCCGCAGGCGCTGCCGCGATGCTTGGCGACGAACAGCCCCCGCCCCATCTTTCCTTCCTGCCTGGTCCGCCCCATCAGGATGATGGTATTCGCGTTGGTGAAGATGTCTCCCTGGCCGATCGGCTGGGCCATCAGGTCGTCAAGCATTACTTGAGGCGTCGTGTAAAGATAAAGGCAGCCGATCTCGCGCTGGTCGTAGCGATGGCTCATCACTTTCGGCTCGTTGCTCCGGTAGTTCTCGCGGAGCCACTCGCGGGCCGCCCAGTCGTCGTCCTGGCGCAAGATGTGGTGGTAGATGTATTCGAAGAACTCGAACTGGATCGAGTCGCTGAACTGGATCGCCGGTTCGAGCCCGTCGAACACGACACGACGCGTCCCTCGGGCGAACTGCTGGTAGAAGTAGCCGGCGGAGAGATGGAGGATGCGGGCGAGGTCGGATTTCCACTCGTGCCACTGTTCCGGATCGAGATCGCCGCGTGTCACCCGGCGTCCGCTGCGCGACATCGGATGGAAGTAATCGCCGATCGGATTCGAGAAATCCCATGCCTCGTTGAGCGGGAGGGCCTTGTCCGAAGGGAACGGGACGAGGTCCCAATCGAAGTGCGATTTCGCATAGGCGGCATGATTCTGAGAATCGCCACGACTGGTCAGGTCGCAGAGGATTCCGCGACGCCCCTCGGCCGCCTGGCCCTGATCGGCCCATCGCAAACCGAGTTGAGTCTTGCCGACCCCCGTTGCCCCCGCGATCACCGTCAAGGTCCCGGGTAGTAAACCCCCACCGAGTGCATTATCAAGGGCTTCAATTCCGAACTTTTGCCGAGCAAGACCCATCCAGGTGACTCTCAATCCGCCCTCTCACGGGCCACTTCGCGATTTCCGGCATGCCACGCAAATTGAAGCGTTCTATTTTGGGGAGCACCCCCAATTCGGGCAAGACAAGAACACGAAACGGGCACCCCTTCGTGTCGAATTGGCTTTGATCGGTGCATCGGCCCACGAAGTACGAATTGGCTTCGTTCGGCAGAAATCGGGCCTCTCCGCGAAATTGGCTTCGTTCGGCGCATCGGCCTACGAAGTACGAATTGGCTTCGTTCGGCGCGTTTGGCTTGCGGTCCTGAATTGGGTTCGTTCGTGGAAATTGGGATCGCATCGCGGGATTGGGTTCGTTCGGCGCAACCTGTACGGCGAAGGTCTCCCGAGCAAATTGGGTTTGTTCGCGCAAAAAGGCTCCGCTCGTCTCAATTGGGTTCGTTCGTGAGATTTAACCTCGCTCCGTGAATTGGCTTTGTTCGGCGCATTCAGTTCGGCGCGGGTCTCCGGACCCCGCCGAAACCCGCGACCGCCAGGTCTCCAAAGTATTCATGTCATCGCGCGGAAAAAGGGGACAGGCACGCGCGG
>CALKTZ010000151.1 GCA_937997355.1 uncultured Planctomycetales bacterium
CCCCCCCATCCCGGCGACCATCCGGGCCGGTTCGAACCGAAATGCTCCGCCCTCCCCTCCCCGCCCAATGCAAGACGATACTCGCTGGCTCATTCAGTTCTCTATCATCATTGCGTGCATCGGACTGCTCGCAATTTTATTCATTGCTCTTTTTGTTGGCTGAATCCAATCGGCATCATCTTTGCTCCAACGATAAATCGCGTGATCAAGACCTCGTTTCAGGCAAACCGATCGAGGAATGCGACTTAAATGAACGCAACCGACCGTCTGACTGCCTCAGAAAGAGGCATTCTCTCCGAAGGCGATGTAGTCGAAATTGGATTGCTCCTCCCTCAGTCCTGGGCACAAGCCCTGGTTGAGCTTTCGCTGCGTCGCAATCAGACGGTCGGTAATCTCTTGAGATCCTTGATCGACCACGAGCTTCGCATTTCCTTGCCGAGCCATTGAGATCCTTTATCTTTATGCTTCCAATCTGCCTCAACCGAAGAGTGACGCGGTTTCTCTCCTGCCTGCGTTTTGTCGCTGTATACTTTTGATCAGATTTCGGCTTGTTCCCCCTTTCTCGACCGAGGACAATCGAGTGAGACTCGAAAATGTTTCCGAACCGGTCCGAAGGGGGAGTTCTCCAATTTGGATGCCGAACTCGACTTTGATTTCGACCCCGCCCTCGGCCTCTTTCTCCCCCCCGTAGCGACCTGGTTTTCCAAACGATTTGGATCTCCAACCCTCCCTCAGCGTCTCGGCTGGCCGGAGATTGCGTCCGGTCAACATACTCTGATCGTTTCGCCGACGGGATCGGGGAAAACACTCGCGGCCTTTCTCGCCGCGCTCAATCACCTTTGGAAAGAATCACGCTCTCGATCGGGGGTGGGGATTCTCTATATTTCCCCCCTCAAGGCGTTGAACGAGGACGTTCAGCGAAACCTGACAATTCCCCTGGAAGGAATTTTGGCCGAGGCCGAGGAACTCGAGTTTCCTCTCCGTCGGCTGACGGCGGCGGTCCGGAGCGGCGACACCAAGCCAAATGACCGGGCGAAGCAAATCCGCAAGCCTCCGGACATCTTGATCACGACTCCCGAATCGCTCCACTTGATGCTCACCTCGCGTGCCCGCGAAACGCTCGGGACGATCTCGCACGTGATCGTCGACGAGATCCATGCCCTTTGCGGGAACAAGCGAGGAGTCTTCCTGTCCCTGCTGCTCGAACGGCTCGAACGGCTCAACCCGAGGAGCTTTACCCGGATCGGCCTCTCCGCGACCCAGCGACCACTCGACGAGGTTGCCCGCTATCTCGGAGGATCTCGGCTGATCGAGCCGGATGGGAAGGAAACGCGGATCGAGCCGAGAACGGTTCAGATCGTCGACGCCGGCTCTCGCCGGAAGTTGGACTTGCAAGTCCGCTGGCCCGAGGCTGTTTATGATCCCGAGAAGCCTCCCCGTCCCAATGATTCGATCTGGCCGAGGATCGAGGCCGAGTTACTTCGGCTAGTCGCCCAACACCGGTCGACCATCATCTTCGCCAACAACCGTCGGTTGGTGGAGAAGTTGACGGCGAAGTTGAACCAACTCGCTCTGGACGACGAAACGCCAAGTCCGCAGCGCTTCCGGGCACATCATGGCAGCTTGAATCTTGATGAACGTCGAATCACCGAGGCGGAACTCAAGCGAGGGGACCTGTCGGCGGTCGTGGCCACGGCGTCTCTTGAGCTCGGCATCGACGTGGAAGCGGTCGAATTGGTTTGTCAGGTCGAGTCTCCCGGCAACATCGCGCGCGGTTTGCAGCGCGTCGGGCGGGCGGGACATGTGGTCGGAGGGACCGGCAAGGGAGTCCTGCTCGCCAAGACGCCTGGCGACCTTCTTGAGTCGGCGGCACTCTGTCGGGCGATGCTCCGAGGCGATGTCGAGCATCTCCGTGTCCCCACGAATTGCCTGGACATGCTCGCTCAGCAGATGGTGGCCATGGTCGCGGTGGAACGCTGGGATGTCCCCGACCTCTTCAACCTGGTGCGTTGTGCGTACCCCTACAGAGATCTGACGGCTGAAGCGTTCGAGAGCGTCCTCAAATTGATCTCGGGCCGATTTCGCGGCGACACGTTCCGAGACCTCCGGGCCCGGATCGTCTGGGACCCGATCCACAACCGCCTGGCCCCGCTTCCGGGCTCGTCGCGCCTGGCCCTGGCGGGCGGAGGCGCCATTCCGGATACCGGTCAATACCCCGTCTATCTGGGAAACGAGGGGCCGCGACTGGGAGAGCTCGACGAGGAATTCGTCTTCGAGCGGCGTGTCGGGGAAGCGTTCTTGCTCGGGAACGCCACCTGGCAAATCGAGGCGATCGAACCCCACCGCGTGGTTGTCCGCCGGGCGGAAGGGAGCCAGGCGGTGGTCCCGTTCTGGCGCGGCGAGAATGCTCCGCGATCGCCCGAGTTGGCTCAGGCCATCGGTACTCTTAGCCGGGAAATCCGCGATCGACTCGATGATCCGAGCGTCATTGAGTGGTTGAAGGAGGAATGCTGCCTCGACAACACGTCGGCCACCAGGCTCCTGAGTTTCATTCGGCGTCAAATGCAACTCGCCGGGGCCTTGCCCGATGATCGAACGATCCTGATCGAAAGCTTTCGAGATCCTGCCGGAGAGCTTGGGCTGGCGATCCTGACCACTTTCGGTGGGAAGGTCAATCATGGGCTCAAGCTCGCGATCCAGGCGAAATTCCGCAACCGATTCGGGATCGTCGTTTCATGCCTCCACGCGGATGAGGGTGTCCTGGTTCGGCTCCCCCGATTGGAGGAAATCCCGTTCGATCTCTTCCGTGACCTGACCGGAGAACGGGTCGAAGCCCTGATCCGAGAAGAACTTGCCGAGAGCGCCCTGTTCGGCCTGAGATTTCGACAGAACGCGGCCCGCGCCCTGCTGATGCCTCGCCCGGATCCTTCCAAACGAACTCCGCTCTGGCTCCAACGTCTTCGAGCCAAGGATCTCCTTCAAATTGCCCTCCAGTTTCCGGATTTCCCGATCGTGATCGAGACCTTCCGAGAATGCCTCGACGACGACCTGGATTTGAATCGACTGAAGCACATCCTCGATGATGTCCAGGCGGGGGGCATTCGCGTCGTTACCCGAGAGGGCGAAATTGCGTCGCCGATGGCCTCGTCCCTCATCTTCCGGTTCACGGCGGCTTTTCTGTACCAGTGGGATGAGCCGAGGCGAGCCGACCGTCGGCCAAACGGCCCTGCCATCGACACCAGCCTGCTCGACAGGCTCCTCGTGGATGGCGGGAGTGAACAGCTTCTCGACCCGCGTGCGGTCGGCCAGGTCGACACGTATCTGCGAGGGGATGCGCTACGCCCCCGTTCCTCGGAAGAAATGGCCGAGATCCTCCGTCGCATGGGAGATCTGCTGTTCGAAGAAGTGAACGACTCGATGATCGACTTCCTCGCGGACCTTGAAGCTGAAGGGCGGGCGATTCGAATCGGTCTTGGCAGAATGTCTCCGCCAGACCGTTGGGTACTCAAGGAGGTCGAAACCGAATACCGCGCCGCATTTCCGGATCACGGAGAATCCGACCTCCAGGCCACCGACGCCATCGTCCGGCGCTACCTTCGCACCCACGCACTGGTCGCCCTTCGGGAGCTTACCGCCCGCTATCCGATCGAGATTGCGACGGCCACCGAGTTGCTCGAACGATGGGGAGAAGAAGGTGGTCTCGCACGAATCCCCGCTCAAAACGAATCCGAAGAATCTCAATGGATTGAGCGGAGCAATCTGGAGGATGTGCGACGTGCCACGTTGGCAATTCGAAGAACAGAGGCGGTGGCGGTTCCTCCCGAGCAATTCGCCGATTTCCTGGCTCGATTTCAGCACGTTCATCCCGACAATCGCCGGGAAGGAACGACCTCCTTGGAATCGGTCATCGATCAATTTCAGGGTTACGCGGCCCCTCCGGAAATCTGGGAAACCGAGCTTCTTCCGTCCCGAGTCCTCGGCTATCAATCGCGATGGCTCGACGAGCTGTTCGCCGAAGGGAACTGGCGATGGCGGGCTCTCGGAGAGGGTACGGCATCCCTCGACGTGGCGATCCTGGACAGAGACTTTCCAGGAATGTTGCCAGGCGGGACGACGAACACCGAGCTGGGGGATGAAGAGTGCTCCGTGTTGCGGGAACTGGAACGATCGGGGGCAAGCTTCGTCGCGGATCTGAGCCGGAAAACGGGGATCGAACCTTCGCGTGTGCGTCGTGCGCTCCTGGGTTTATCAGCACGGGGCTTGATCACCAATGATCGCTTCGATCCGCTCAGATCGAAGGCGCGAGAGGACGTAGCGGCGCAAGCGACCGATTTCGCCACCCCACGAACGGGGAGATCGGCCTATACGCGACTCCCAAGACGCGGACTCAACCGACCGGAAGGACGCTGGTCGATCCTGCCGAGCGTGGAATCCGATTCCGATGCCTCGCTCGAAGCCTGGGCCTCGATATTACTCGGGCGGTATGGCATTTTGACACGCGAGGTCGTCGCCCTTGAGAAATGGGCTCCCTCGTGGGGGGATCTGGTCGGCTGGCTTTCGCGAGCGGAGTGGCGAGGAGAGGTCCGGCGAGGTTACTTCGTCGAGGGCCTCTCCGGAGTTCAGTTCGCCGACGACGACGCCATCGAGTTGTTGAGGCGGTCGGGTCGAACTCACGGCACCACGAACGATCCGGAGGATGTCTTTCTCGCCGCGATCGATCCCGCCAACGTCTATGGGTCGGGGGCTCCTTTCGACATCCCGCTCCTGGACGGAGGGACCGCGCGGTTCTCACGCATCGCGGGAAATTTCCTCGTGATCAAGGGGGGACGGCCGATCCTGATCGTCGAATCCTTCGGCAAACGATTGACGGGACTCCCCTCCGCCATCGAGAGCGAGATCGCTTCCTCGCTTCGCCATCTACCGACGCTCGCGAATTCGGGACGCCGGATCTTGAAGATCGAAACCTATAACGGATTGCCGGCCTCGGCCGGCCCGATCACCGATCGCGTGACCGAAATTGGGTTCGTTCGTGATTATCCCGGCATGGCCTTCTACCTGGGCGTCTAGCTCGTATACGCAACGATCGCTTGATCGATGGCCAAAGTCGTTTGCCTCAATGAATTACAGCTCCGACGGCTCGTTCCGAATCGTGTTCGCGAGCGATCCGACGACACATTCCCGGTTATCGGATAAACTAGGAGAGGAGAAGCGTCAACGTC
>CALKTZ010000152.1 GCA_937997355.1 uncultured Planctomycetales bacterium
TCAGGTCATCGAAACGCCGGGACACACCATCGGCCACATCTCATTCTGGCGTGAGCCGGACCGAGTGCTGGTCATCGGCGACGTGGTTTCGCATCTCAGCATCTGGACGGGACTCCCCATGTTGAGGGAGCCGGAACGTGTCTTCTCGATCGACCCTGCGCAGAACCGCCGATCCGCCAGGAGGCTCGCGGCCTTGAACCCGGCCTTGATTTGCTTCGGGCACGGACCGCCGATGCGTAAGACGGGCAAATTCCTCGACTTTTGTCGCAAATTTTCCGACGTCTGATTTGATTGTATAACACTCCCCGGATTCACGATTGGGGTTGTCGTGGGGTCCGTGTGAGCTAGAATCCGCGTCGTTGTTCCCCAATCGCAATCTCTCCGCGAGGAGATTCGAGCCTATCAAGGGTTTCATGTCCGCGACGACCTGGCGCCGATATTTCAGGAAACGGAGGGCTCGGTTTGCCGCCGGGTCGATGGGCATCGGCCTGCTGGTGGGCCTATCCCTCCTGGCCTGGAACGAGTTCGGAGAGAAACGCGTCTCGGTGGTCCTCCCTGGGAGGGTAATCCGAGGGGCCTGGCAGCGTCCCTGGCCACTCCGACGAATCCTCCATCGCGAGCAAGTTCAGACCATCCTGACCCTCACGGCGATCAATCGCGACGATCCGAAGTATGTCGAGCAGGATAAGATTGTCCGGGAAGAGGGTATCGGCTGGCTCATCATCCCCATGCGAGGTTCCACCGCGACCCTTGAGCAATTGGCGACGGCGGCGGATTTGGCGACCGATCCCTCGCGTCAGCCCGTCTTTTTCCACTGCGTCGCGGGGCATCATCGAAGCAATCTCGTCCAGGCGGCCATCCGGATTCGTCATCAGGGTTGGACGGCTTCTCGGGCATGGGCGGAACTTATCACCCTCGATTGGACAAATCCCGACGCCGAACCCGACCTCGAAGATCGCGCCTTGATCGAAGAGTTCTTTCGCGTTCAGGGATCAATTCCACGGGTCCTGCCTGAACAAGGCCGGGAGCTAACGCATGCAATTTCGCGGCAAACCCCTGGCGCGATGGATCTTTCGCGCGTTCTGCCTCATCGCTCTCCCGCCCATCCTTTGGATCGGCTGGATTGAGTTGAACTCGAATTTCGGCACAGTCCAGCCCGGCAAGGTTTTCCGCTCGGGTCAGATGTCCGCCTCGACCCTGTCGAAGACGATCCGGGAGCATGGAATCAAGACCGTGTTGAACCTCCGGGGCGTCAACCCGACCGACGCGTGGTATGTTCAGGAACGCGACACGGCTCTCGATCTCGGAGCAACCCAGATCGACGTCCACATGTCATCTTGCCAGTGGCTTTCCCGAGATGAGATGAAGTCGCTCATCGAAACTCTCGACGGTTGCAACTATCCGATCCTGATCCATTGCGCCTGGGGTTCGGAGCGCACCGCGTTGATCTCGGCGTTCACCCAACTGCTCCGACCGGGCAGCACGCTGGACGAAGCAAGGGCGCAATTCACGATCCGCCACCTCTTCGTCCCCATGGGAGACGGCAAGCTCATGGCCTACCATCTGGATGCCTATTCAGACTGGCTCGATAGCCAGAAACTACGCCATCAGCCCGAAACATTCCGTCGATGGATCGCCGAGGCCTACACGCCGAAATCGCCGAGCCGCGAGGAATGGCCCTACGATCCCTATCCGCTCCGCACCATCACAT
>CALKTZ010000153.1 GCA_937997355.1 uncultured Planctomycetales bacterium
TGGTCTCGCGGATCTCGATCTCGAATTCCTCGATGTGGATCGAGGTGTAGACGTCGTCGCGGACCAGCTTCTCGGAGATGATGATGGCGTCTTCGAAGTTGAAGCCGTCCCACGCCATGAACGCGACCAGCACGTTGCGGCCGAGGGCCAGCTCGCCGAGGTAGGTGGCGGCGCCGTCGGCCAGGAGGTCTCCCACCTTGACCTTCTGCCCCACGTCGACGACCGGCTTCTGGTTCAGGCAGGTCCGCTCGTTGAGCCCCACGTACTTGCGGAGCTTGTAGATGTGGTTGTTGTCGATGACGACCCGCGTGCTGTCGACATAGGTGACCGTGCCGTCGTGCTGAGACTTGACCACCATGCCGGAATTGATCGCCACCGCCTTCTCAAGGCCGGTCGCCACGATCGGCGGCTCGGCGATCAGGAGCGGCACCGCCTGGCGCTGCATGTTCGATCCCATCAGCGCGCGGTTGGCGTCGTCGTGCTCCAGGAACGGGATCAGGCCCGCCGACACGCCGACCATCTGCTTCGGCGAGATGTCCATGTACTGGACCTGGTCGAGCGGCACCATGACGAAGTCGCTCTGATACCGGGCGATGATCTGCGGCCCCTTCAGCTTGCCGTGCTCGTCGAGCGGGGCGTCGGCCGGGGCCAGGTACGCCTCGTTCTCCTCGTCGGCCCGCATCCAGGTCACGTCGTCGGCCATCTTGCCGTGCTTGATCTTGCGGTAGGGGGTGACGAGGAAGCCGTATTCGTCGACCCCGCCGTAGATCCCCAGCGAGCTGATCAGGCCGATGTTCGTCCCTTCCGGGGTCTCGATCGGGCAGATCCGGCCGTAGTGGGAGATGTGGACGTCGCGCACCTCGAAGCCGGCGCGCTTCCGGTTCAGGCCCCCCGGCCCGAGGGCCGAGAGCCTCCGCTCGTGGGTGAGCTGGGCCAGCGGGTTGGTCTGGTCGACGACCTGCGAGAGTTCGCCGCGGCCGAAGAAGTATTCGATCGCCGCGCTGATGCTCTTCGGGTTGATGAGCGACCGGGGGGTCATGTCCTCGGCGTCCTTCAGGCTCATCCGCTCCTGGACGGTGCGGCGGAGCTTGAGGAAGCCCTTGCGCAGCTCGTCGGCGGCCAGCTCGTCGATCGTCCGGAGGCGGCGATTGCCGAGGTGGTCGATGTCGTCGATGTGCCCCTTGCCCTTCCGCAGGTTGAGGATGTAGCGGATGGCGTTGATGTAGTCCTCGGGGTCGAGGATCATCCGGTCTTCCGGGATGTCCTGGTTGAACTTCCGGTTGATCCGGAACCGGCCGACCTTGCCGAGCCGGTAGCGGTTGGTGTCGAAGAACTTCTCGTGGAACAGCTCGCGGGCCTTCTCGAGCTGCGGGGGGTTGCCCGGGCGCAGCCGCTGGTAGATCCGCAGCAGGGCGCTCTCGTGGTCGGTGGTGGGGTCTTCCTGGAGCGACTGGAGGATCAGGGGGTCTCGGGCGTCCTTGAGGACCGTGATCTTGCCGAGGTTGCCGGCGTCGCAGAGGACCTGCGCCAGGGTCTTCGAGATGACGATCCCGCTATCGACGAGGACCTCGCCCGTGTTGGGGTCGATCACGTCGCCGCAGGAGATGCGTCCTTCGAGGACGGTCGGGGCGTTCGCGGCGGCGGTGTCGATCTCCTCGGTGTCGTAGAACGCCTTGAGGATCGCCTCCTCGCTGGAGTACTTGGGGCTCATCGCCCGCATGAGGGTGATCGCGGAGAACTTGCCCGACTGGTCGATCCGGACGCCGAGCGTATCCTTCTTGGTGACCTGGAGCTCAATCCAGCTCCCGCGCTCGGGGATGACCCGGCAGGCGTGCAGCTTCTTATCGCCCGACTCGACCTCGACGACGAAGTCGACCCCCGGGGAGCGGTGGAGCTGGCTGACGACGACGCGCTCGGCGCCGTTGATGATGAACTCGCCGCCGCCGATCATCAGCGGCATGTCGCCGAGATAGACCGATTCTTCGAGCGTGGTCTCCCCCTTGTCGAGCCGGAGCCACACGTGGAGCGGGCGGCCGTAGGTGAGGCGGAGCTGGCGGCACTCGTCCGGGTCGTAGCGGGGCTTGCCGAGATCGTAGCGGATGTATTCGAGCTTCAGGGTCTTGTCGTAGCTCTCGATCGGGAAGATTTCGCGGAAGACCCCTTCGAGGCCGGAATCGGTGCGATGATCGGGGGCGTTCTCGGCCTGGAGGAATCGGGCGTAGCTCCTCGTCTGGATCTGGGTCAGGTCGGGGATCGGAAAATCGTCGGAGATCCTGCCGAAATTCCGCCTGGTCTTCGGAATGATCCGCCTTACGTTCGTCGGGGTGGGCATTTCGTCGGGCTCCTGCAAGGACATGGGGACGCAGAGGTCGACCAAGCGAGATTTCGGAGATTCGGGAGATCGCCGGATGATCGGATCGGGATCGAATGGGGTCGAATCGATCGGGACGAATTTCGGGAGGCTCCAGCCCGCCGTGGCCGTCCGAAACCCCATCCCAAGGGGGTGCCGAAGGCGAAGCGAGGCCGAGCCGTCGAGGGTCGAGCAACCGCGCACCAAACTACCCCGATACCGACCGAATCAATTCCGAGGTCGGTGCCGGGGCCTGGGCGAGATCAAGGACTGGGCCGGGGATGGAGCATTTCCGGCGCGGCCCGACATCCCCCCCGGTGATGATACCGGCGGAGGCAAGATCGGCCCGGCGACGGCGACCGCCGCTCCCCATCGGCCGCTCCCCCGAGGGGAGGGCCGGATTGAACAGATCGACAGAGCGCAGAAACAATCCTCCCGGGGCTCCGGGGAACCGGTCGCGGCGCGAACCCGAAGCTCGGCGGACGGCCGCGCGGAGAGGTCGTTGCGTGGACAAGAGCCGGAATCCTTTCCCCTTCCCAGCGGAGCGAATGAATCGAATCGGGCCGCGCGGAACCAACCGCGACGGCCCCATTCCATTCTGCCTGTTCCGGGGGTCCCGGTCGAGGGCTTACTTGATCTTGACGGTGGCGCCGGCTTCTTCGAGCTCCTTCTTGAGCTTCTCGGCGTCGTCCTTCGAGATGTCCTTCTTGACCTCCTTCGGGGCGGCCTCGACGAGGTCCTTGGCTTCCTTGAGGCCGAGGCCGGTGGCGGCCCGGACGATCTTGAT